>JASBSH010000231.1 GCA_030149025.1 Actinomycetales bacterium
CCCTCGCAAAACCTGCGTCGATGGAGTCGACGCTCGGAGTGGGCGGGGGACCGGGTGCCAGCCGCCTCCCGGCGAGCAGCCCTCCCGCGGCTGCCACGGTCAGCGCCAGGATCAGCACCGCGATCATGGCCGGCACCCGCCGCGACCTTGCCTGACCCGTCGAGTCCTTGTCCGTCGAGAGCGGACCGGTGGTGGAGCTCATGCCGGCCCGGTCCCGCCGGTGCACGGTGCCCCCGGTTCGGGTGCCTGCTCACCCTGGACGTACTTCTCCAGGAACCGGGCCAGCCGCGGGTCGTTCGCGTCCTCGACAGTCAGTTGGACACCCCACGCGCTGGCGACGACCGGGCTGGACAGCCCGTCATAGGGGCTCAGCAACCCGTAGCTGTTGGGCTGCACCAAGGCGGTCAGCGCTTCAACCTGGTCGGCTGGCAGGTCCGGCTTGTAGGTCACCCAGACCGCCCCATGCTCCAGGCTGTGCACGGACTGCTCGTTGGACAAGGGCTTCGTATACACCCCGCAGTTCGTCCAAATACCGGCGTGATTTCCGCCGGTCGGGGGGGTTTGCTCGTAAGCGACCGGTCCCGCGACGTGGTTCACGGGTAGGTTGGGGAACTCCTCGACCCCCTCGATCGGCGCGTTCGCGGCCGCCTCCTGCTCGGCCTGACGGTTCAGTTCGCGGTTGATGACCACGCCGACAACGGAGGCCAGCAGCAACGACACCGCGACCGCGGCGGCAATCACCAGAAGGGAGCGCCGCCGCTCCCGGCGCTCCTGCACCGCTCGCATCTGCGCCACCTTGGCGGCGCGCTCCTTGGTCTCCTGCTTCCGCTTGATCATGCCTCTCCTCGGCGTGGTCATGCCGGTCAGGTGTCGCTCAGGTCTGCTGGGTAGCCAGGGTAACGTGGGTCGGAGTGCGGGTCTGAATCCGGCGGCCCGCACCCGCATGGTGACCATCGTCGGTTACCATGCGGCCGCCAGCAGCTGGTTGTGACCACCTGAGCAGGCTGCACTTGGAACCCCTCCCGAGAGTCGACTTGGCCCCTGGCTGCCACCGGAGGACAGGGAAGGTGGAGCAACAGCAATCACCGCGCTGGAAGCCAGAAGGTGACCGTGGTCCCGCGTCCGGGTCCGGGACTGTCGATGCGGATCCGACCGCCGTGAGCCTCCACGAGTGCCTTGGTGATGGCGAGCCCGATCCCGGAGCCGCCATGCTCGCGGTCGCGGGCGGTGTCCACGCGGTAGAACCTTTCGAACACGTGGGCGAGGTGCTCGGTCGGGATGCCTTCGCCGGTGTCGACCACGCTGATCTCGACGCCCCGGCCGGACGCCGCGGCGGCGACCGTGACGATGCCGCCCGGTGGCGTGTGGCGCAGGGCGTTGTCCAACAGGTTGCCCAGGACCTGGGCGAGCCGGTCCGGGTCCGCCTCAACGGAAGGCAGACCGTCATCCAGCTTGGTGTCGAGGAGAACTCCGTAGTCGGTGTAACGGCCGGTGGCGGCCTCGATAGCGTCCTGGACGAGGACGGCTGGGTTGAGTGGACGCCGGTTGAGGGTCAGTTGGTGTTCCTCGGCACGTGAGACGGCGGTGATGTCCTCGGCGAGTCGGGCCAGGCGCTGCGCCTGGCTGCGCAGCATCGTCACGTTGTCCGGATCAAGGGTGATTACGCCGTCCTGTACCCCTTCAAGGTAAGCGTCGAGCGTGGCGACGGGGGTGCGCATCTCGTGGGCAAGGTCGGTGAGGAGTCGGCGCCGAGTGACTTCCGTCGCCTGGAGTCGGCTGGCCATCTGGTTGAAGGACGACGCGAGGACGTCGAACTCCGGGCCAAGTCTGGGCGGCGGGACCTGGGCGTCGTAGTTGCCGCCCGCTAGGGTGGCGGCGGCGTCGGCCACGAGGCGGACGGAGCGGCCGATGCGGTGGGTGACGTAGACGCCCGCCGCCAGTGCGGTCACCAGTGCGGCGAGCAGGGCCACAGACAGTGCGATAGCCGTGGCCGACCGGAACGCCGCCTCCGCATGCAGCATGTGGTCGGCCGGATCCGCGGCTTCGGCCCGTTGCAGGTGGTTCCGGAAGATCGGTGGGCCGACGATGAGGACCACGAGCCAGGCGGTCAGTGCGCCCGTGAGTATGACGAGAGTCTGCGCGGACAGCAGCCTGGTCGCTAGCCCCGGCGTCGGCCGTGCCGGCCGTGCGGCTCGGCTCATGCGCTACCTGTTTCGGGGACGGTCCCGTCCCCCATCCGGTACCCGACGCCGCGCACGGTGCGAATGTAGCGGGGGGCAGCCGCGTCGTCGCCGAGCTTGCGGCGCAGATGGCCGATGTGCACGTCCACGAGGTGCTCGTCCCCCACCCAGTTGTCGCCCCAGACCGCCTCGATCAGCCGGCGTCTGGAGAACGCGAGCTTCGGGCGGGCGGACAGCTCGTCCAGCAGGTCGAACTCGGTCCGGGTCAATGGGACGAGTTCGCCGTCCAGGTGCACCTCGCGGCCTGCCGGGTCCACCGTCAGCGGCCCGAAGGTCCGGGGTTGTTCCTCCTCCGTTCCGACGACGTGGCGAGTGCTCGGCCGCGGTCGACGCAGCATCACGTGCACCCGGGCCACCAGCTCCCGGGAGCTGAAGGGCTTGGTCATGTAGTCGTCCGCACCGACGGACAGGCCGATCAGCTTGTCGACCTCTTCGGCCCGTGCGGTGAGCATGATGATGTAGCAGTCGGAGAACGTCCGCAGTACCCGGCATACCTCGATTCCGTCGAGTCCGGGTAGACCCAGGTCCAGGACGACGACATCTGGGTCGATCTGCCGGGCCAGGTCGACGGCGGCCTGCCCGTCGTGCGCCTGGCTGACGTCGAACCCGTCACGTTCCAGGTAGCTGGCCACCACTGCGGCCAGCGCCTTCTCGTCGTCCACGACAAGTACCCGGCGTCCGGCGCCGGCGGTGGACCGACCCGCCGCGGTTGTTGACTGCTCAGCCATGGCCACATGGTGCCGGTTCACGGCCCCCATGGACGCAGCGGGACACCAAGCAGCCGCAGGTGTGGCTGGACCGATGAGTCCCGGAAGTGCTCAGCCGACGCGGGTGGTCAGCTGATCCAGCAGGCGGCGGTAGGTGTCGACGTCGATCTCACCGGCCGCCAGACGCCGATCCAACACCTCACGCGGACTTTCCGTCGATGCGCCCTCGGCGGGACCTGAACGGCCTCCTTCCGGGAAGATCCGACTGACCGCCCAGACCAGCAGCGCCACGAAACCAACCCAGAAGACCGCCATCAGCACCCAACCGCCGACGCCCATGCCGCTACATGCACCGGTGAACATCGCCCTCACCTTCTTCGCTGTTCCTCTTGTGTTCACGGTGCGTGCCCGACCCCATGCTTGGTCCAACGATCAGGTGAAGGTTCGGTCAATATAAGCGGCGCCCTGCCGCCTTGAGCGCGTCGCTGTCCGACGGCCGACAGCGATACTCGCCTGCCGGCGTCCGGGCGGATAGCGTCGAAGGGACAGGGGTCGGGCTACGTGACGCAACCAGCAGCGGGAGGAACCGTGTCGGACACCGCCGGAACCGTCATCTTCGAGGGCACGCAAGCGACCAGCGCCCAACCGGACAGCGTGCTGCTCCCCGGCCACGACGTCCCGCTCGGGCGTTACACCGTCGTCCGTCGACTGCTGCCCCTGCGCCAGCGACGGATGGTGGGTGCCTGGTGCTTCGTCGACCACTTCGGCCCGGTCGACATCACCGGGCAGCCGGGGATGCAGGTGCCGCCGCACCCGCACACCGGTCTGCAGACCGTCACCTGGCTGGCCGAGGGGGAGATCCTGCACACCGACAGCCTCGGCAACTCCCAGCCCATCCGGCCCGGACAGCTGAACCTCATGTCGTCCGGCGCCGGGATCTCGCACTCGGAGCAGTCGCCGCCGGAGCGGCCGCCGATCATGCACGGACTTCAGCTGTGGGTCGCGTTGCCGGAGCACGCCCGGCACGGCGAGCCGCGCTTCGACCACTACGCCGACCTGCCCCAGCTGCAGATCGGCGACGCCACGGTCACGGTCGTGGTCGGCGAGATGGGCGCCGCCGCCTCACCGGCGCTGGTCCACACGCCCCTGCTGGGTGCGGAGATCAGGCTGGACGGCGGGGGGCAGGTCAGTCTGTCCCTGCGGCCCGAGTTCGAGCACGCCGTTCTGGTCATGGACGGCGACACGGACGTCGACGGGACACAGCTCGGTTCGGGATCCCTGCTCTACCTCGGTGAAGGCGCCGACGAGGTCACCATCGAGGCCGCGGATGCCTCCCGGTTGTTCCTGATCGGCGGGCTGCCGTTCGACGAGCCGCTGGTGATGTGGTGGAACTTCGTCGGGCGGACGCACGAGGAGATCGCGCAGGCCAGGGCGGACTGGATGAGCGAGGCACGGCATTCTCGGTTCGGCACCGTGCACGGCTGCGTCGACGACCCGCTGCCGGCACCGGACCTGCCGAACGTCCGGCTGAAGGCGCGTGACCGGTTCGGGCAGACCGTCGCCTGACTCGTCAGGAGGCGAGCTTCAGGCCGATCACGGTGCCGGTTCGGGGTGCGCGGGGAACAGCGCGGGTGTGACCTGCGTTACACGATTACCCCGTAATCCCAGCCCTCGGCAGTCGGGGGCGCAACGAGAGGTCGTGATGG
>JASBSH010000234.1 GCA_030149025.1 Actinomycetales bacterium
ATCCGGCACGCGCTCGTGGAGGGAGACTGGAAGACGCAGCACAAGTTCTTCCACCACAACCAGGACCTGCTCGAGAACATCGAGGAGCTCGAGGCGCGCGCCCGCCGGCGCGACATCGTCGTGGACGACGAGACGCTGTTCAAGTTCTACGACAAGCGGATTCCGGACGACGTCGTGTCGGGCAGGCACTTCGACGCCTGGTGGAAGTCCGAGCGCCGCAAGAACCCGGACCTGCTGACGTTCACTCCCGACCTGCTGATCTCCGACGAGGCGGAACCGGTCGACGAGCGCGACTTCCCCACCGTGTGGCAGGTCGGGGACCTGTCGCTGCCGGTCACGTACCAGTTCGAGCCGGGGACGGCGGCAGACGGCGTCACCGTGCACGTCCCGTTGGACGTGTTGAACCGGTTGGACAACAGCGCTTTCGAGTGGCAGATCCCCGGACTCCGGGCGGAGCTGGTGACGGCGCTCATCAAGTCGCTGCCCAAGGCCCTGCGCCGGGGACTGGTGCCGGCCCCGGACACCGCGGCGCAGGTTCTCCGGCAGATCGATCCGGACGACGGGCCGTTGCTGCCGGTGCTGGCCGACGAGCTTCAGCGGCTGCGCGGTGTGCCGGTGGAGCCGGAGGACTTCGACCTGTCGAAGGTCCCGACGCACCTGCGCATCACGTTCTCCGTGGAGGACCACGGACGCGTGGCCGCGACCGGCACGGACCTGGATACGTTGCGGGAGCGGTTGAAGGTCGACGTCCGGTCCGCGATCTCCCGTGCGGCCGACTCGATCGAGGTGTCGGGGTTGACGTCGTGGCCGGACGACGAGGTCCCGAAGATCTTCACGAGCACGCTCGCCGGTCACGAGGTGAAGGGCTTCCCCGCGCTGGTGGACGAGGGCTCCTCGGTCGCACTTCGTGTGCTGCCGTCACCGGATGCCCAGCAGCAGGCGATGCGCACGGGGGTTCGCCGTCTGCTGTTGATGCAGGTCCCGTCCGTGGCCAAGCAGACCGCGTCGCGGCTCTCGAACGCCGACAAGCTGAGCCTCTCCGCCAATCCGCACGGGTCGGTGGCGGCGCTGCTGGACGACTGCACGGCCACGGCGGTGGACGCGATCGTGCAGGACGCCGGCGGGCCGGCTTGGGACGCCGGCGGTTTCGCTCGCTTGAGTGACGCCGTCAGCCTGCAGATCGACGACCGGATCGCGCAGGTGGTCACCGTCGTGGCCCGCATCCTGACCGCGGCGCGGGACGTCGAGCGCGGGCTGAAGCAGACGTCGAACCTCGCGCTGCTGCCTGCGCTCACCGACATGCGTACCCAGCTCGAGGGGTTGGTGCACAAGGGGTTCGTCACCGAGACGGGCTTCCGCCGATTGCCAGACGTACTCCGGTACCTGCAAGGAATGCTGCGGCGACTCGACAAGCTGCCGGAGGACCCGGGCCGTGACGCCGCTCGGATGGCACAGGTCCACCAGGTGCAGGACGCCTACGCCAAGCTGCTCGCCCGGCAGCCGAAGGACCGGCCGGTCGGCACCGCCGTCGCAGACATCCGGTGGATGATCGAAGAGTTCCGGGTCAGCCTCTTTGCCCAGCAGCTCGGCACGGCCTACCCGGTCTCGGCGCAGCGGATCGACAAGGCGGTCCGCGCCGCCCAGAACGCGTGATCGCACCACCCTCAGCCCCGCACAGACCCCCCGCAAGTCCCCCGTGATCATGCAGTTCCGCCACCTCCCGGTGATCATGGAGTCCCGCCACCACCCGCTCCCGTTGATCATGCAGTTCCGCACACCCGCGAGGCACACCCCGTGATCTCACACCCGTGCTTGCGCGGCACCGAACCAGGCCCGTTGGGCCAGCCCGATTGGGTCATGCGCATGCGGACAAGCCCGGCTTACCGTCGTCCTGGAGCTACTCCTTGAGGAGGAACGATGGCCGGTATCGAGGTCAAAGGCTTCGCGTCACCAGAGGACCGGCGAGCGTTCGTCGACCATGGTGAAGCCCTGGTGGTCACGCTCAGCGGTGGCACAGTGATGAAGGCAACCTTTGAACCCGGATGGCACTGGAAGGAGCACCTCGGCCCCATCGCCGGCACGGAAACGTGTCAGTCCCCGCACCTGCTCTACGTGCTCTCCGGTCGGATGGCTGTGCGGATGGACGACGGGACGGAGGGCGAGTGCGGTCCTGACGACACAGTTCGGATCGACCCTGGCCATGATGCATGGGTTGTGGGTGATGAGCCCTGTGTCGTGGTCGACTTCGGCATCGCACCGACATACGCCCAACGCAAGGACTGATCCTCCGTCAACGAACCGGGCTGCACACCCACGCTGCACACCCTCAGTACCGAGGGGGAAGCACGACCACGCGCCGTAATCTGCAGAACTGCAAGATCACGGGGCGTGGGTTACGTGCCGGCGAGGATCAGTCCCCGGAACGCCGGGCGATACGCCATCCGACGAGAACACCGGCAAGGGCCCAGAAGGCACCGGCGCCGACGCCGGCGAGCATGACCCAGAACGGGACTCGCAGGTCCTCCGCGCCGCCGGGGCGGGCGGCAGCCGGTGCACGGAACACCTGACCCGCCGCGCCGACGGCCGGGGCAGCACCAACAGCCTCGGCAGCCGCGGCCTCGCCTGCAGCCGCGGCACCGACGGGCGCCATCGCCGCGCCCGCGACCTCGGCAGCTGCCGGCGCAGCGGGCAGGCCGCTGGCGAGCACCGAGTCGACGTTGCCGAAGAACTGCCCGGCCATCTTCTTGGAGACGCCGGTCAGCATCCGCTGCCCGACACCGCCGACCATGCCACCGACGACCGCGTCGGCGCCGTACTCCAGGTGCGTGCCACCGCCGTTCTCGCTCAGGGTCACCCGAACCGTCGCGTCGACGGTTCCCGGAGCGCCGGCGCCCTTGGCCTTGAGGGTGAAGGAGTTCGGCGGGTTCTGGTCGGACAGGACGACCTCCCCCTCGTAGACGCCCTTGATCGACGCCACACCGGCCACGATGCTCATGCGGTAGCGGTTCTCGTCGACCTGCTCCAGGGACTGCACGCCCGGGATCGTCGCGACGAGGACGTTCGGGTCGTTGAGTGCGGCGAACACCTTGTCGGGCGGCGCGCTCAGCGAGGCGTTTCCGGTGACCTTCATGCGGTTTCCTTTTCCTTCTTGCGACGGGTCTTCGTGCCAGGACGGCCGTTGCTCTCACCACCACGGGCAACGGCAGGGACCTCACCGCGGGCATGAGCCTCCCGCAGGTGGAACAGCTCGGACGGCGAGATCGGCATCGAACGGATCTGGAACCCCTCGGCATCCTCGATCGCCGATGCGATCAGCGCCGCCGACGGGATGACGCCGGCCTCGCCCGCGCCCTTGATACCCAGCGGGTTCAACGGGGACGGCGTCTCCAGGTGGTCGATTTCGATCCGCTCCGGCACCTCGGTGACGTACGGCATCAGGAAGTCCATGTACGACGCGTTGAGCAGCTGCCCGTACTCGTCGTACTCCATCCGCTCGTACAGGGCGCCGCCGACGCCCTGCGCGACACCGCCGTGGATCTGCCCCTCGACGATGCGCGGGTTGATCAGGTGGCCGCAGTCGTGCACGACGCAGTAGCGAAGGATCTTGATCTCCGCGGTCTCGGGGTCGGTCTCCACCACGGCGGCGTGCATACCGGAGGCGAAGGTCGATCGCGGCGGGGAGTGGTACCCGGTCGCCTCCAGACCCGGCTCCTCACCCGGCGCCACCGGCGGCTTCGTCACGTCACCGACGGCGAACTGCGTCGCAGCCTTCGACGCCTCGTCGAACGCGTACCGCAGCGGGTTCGACAGCACCGCGATGGTGGACAGCGGCAGCGACGCTCCCACCGCACCCTCCGGGGTGCCCTTGACCCGAGCCACGCCGTCCACGAGCTCCAGGTCGTCGACGGACACCTCGAGGGCCTCGGCGGCGATCTTCAATGCCTTCTCGCGCACCTTGCGGGCCGCGATGTGCATGGCCGACCCGCTCATCACCGCGGCACGGGAGGCGAAAGTGCCGACCGCGTAACGGAACCGGCGCGTGTCGCCGGTGGTGACCTCGACGTCCTCGACGCGAACGCCGAGCTCGTCGGCCACCACCTGGGCGAAGGCCGTCTGGTGCCCCTGACCCTGGGTGGTCAGACCGGTGGCGGCCTTCACCTTGCCCGAGGTCTCCACGATGACGTGGGCGCCCTCGTACGGTCCGGGGCCGGTGCCCTCGACGTACGTGGCAAGACCGATGCCGACCTTCCGGCCCTCGGCACGCGCCTCGTCGCGGATCTTCTCGAACTCGTCCCAGCCGACCAGCGCCTTGATCTTCTCCAGCGACGCGGGGTAGTCACCCGAGTCGTAGACCAGCGGTCGTCCGTCCTGGAACGTCAGCTGGTGGTCCCACGGCATCTCCTCGGGCTGGATGAAGTTGCGCGAACGCACCTCCGTCCGGTCCTTGCCGAGGTACTGCGCGATGGCGTCCATCGCTCGCTCCATCGCGAAGCAGCCCTGCGGACGGCCCGCGCCACGGTACGGCGTGACGATGACCGTGTTGGTGTACATCGAGAAGAACTCGCACCGGTAGGCACCGGGCTTGTACGGCCCGAGCACCTGGGTGCTGGTCACGATCGGCACGATGATCCCGTACGGGGTGTACGCGCCGTTGTCGTGCCAGAACGTGAAGTCGAACGCGAGCAGCTTGCCGTCGTCGTCGAACCCGACCGTGACCTTCTGCTCCTGCGCGCGCTCGTGCGCGCTGGAGACGAAGTGCTCGCGGCGGTCCTCCGTCCACTTCACCTCGGCCGCGACGCCGGCTTCGCCGAGCTTGCGCGCGGCCCACGGCACGAGGATCTCCTCGGGCCACGGGTGGACGATCTTCACGCCGAAACCGCCGCCGACGTCGGGGGCGACGCACTCGACCTTGTTCTGTGCCATGCCGAGCGTCGCGGCGACCGCGGCCCGGACGGACGTCGCAGCCTGCGTGGAGCTGTAGACCCGGAGCGACTCCTCGTCACCGTTCCAGATGGCGTAGACGCCCTTGCCCTCCATCGGCATGGACGCCGACCGCTCGATGTGCAGGTCCAGCGTCAGGGTGTGCGGCGCCGTCGCCAGCGCCGCCTCGACGTCGCCGACCTCCTGCACCAGGTGCGCGGCGACGTTGTCCGCGACGTCCTCGTGCACGGTGTTCTCGGCCGCCTTCGCGGCGTCGAGACCGACGACCGGAGGCAGGAAGTCGTACTCGACGACGATCCGCTCGCAGGCGTCCTCAGCGACGTACCGGTCCCGGGCGACGACCATGACGACCGCCTCGCCGACGTGGTTCACCTCGTCCTTGGCCAAGGGGTAGCCGGTCCTGGGCGCGTGCAGCGCCGGGTGAGGGATCAGCAGCGGCAGCCGCTTGTCCACCCCCGAGCCGGTCGCCGCGGCGTCCTCGGCGAGGTCGTCGTAGGTGTAGACCGCGACGACGCCGTCCACCTCGAGTGCCCCCGTGACGTCGATGTCGACGATCCGGGCGTGCGCGTGAGGGCTGCGCACGAACGCCGCGATCAGGGAATCGTGCCCGAGGTCGTCCAGGTACCGGCCCTCACCCCGCAGGAGCCGCGGGTCCTCGACCCGCTTGATGGGGCTGCCGAACATCTTGGTCGTCACTGACGGGCCTCCCCTTGGCCTTCAGCCCCACCGCGCTTGAGCTCCGCTGCGCGCAGCACCGCCTTCTTGATGTTCTGGTACCCGGTGCAGCGACAGAGGTTCCCGGAGATCGCCTCCGTGGCATCCTCCTCGCTCGGGTCCGGGTTCTCCTCCAGGTACGCGGCGATCGTCGTCACGAAACCCGGTGTGCAGAAACCGCACTGAAGCCCGTGGCAGTCGGCGAACGCCTGCTGCGCGGGGTGCAGCTCACCATTCGGACCGGTGAGTCCCTCCACGGTCGTGATCTCGTGCCCGTGCACGCTGACGGCGAGCGTGAGACACGACCGCACCGGCCTCCCGTCAAGAATCACCGTGCACGCACCGCAGACGCCGTGCTCGCAGCCGACATGCGTTCCGGTGAGCCGCATGTCGTGCCGCAACGCGTCCGACAGCAGGCGGCGGGCCGGCACGCGGATCTCCCGCCAGGTACCGTTCACGTTCACGCGGACGTCGTGCAGCTCCTCAGCCGACTCGTCCACCAGGTTCACCTGCTCGGTCATGACGCCTCCTTGCGCACGTCGTTCACTGCATCGTCAACGGCCGCGCGAACCGCGCGCGCCGTCAGGACCTGCACCAGGTGGGAGCGGTACTCGGCCGTGGCGTGAATGTCCCCGTCGGTCTCCACGACCTTCCGCGCGAACGCGCCGAGGGCGTCCAGATCGACCTGGTCCGCGCCGACCGCACCGACCTCGGCGCCGAGGTCGACCACCGACCCCATGTCACCGGCCGAGATGTACGTCGCGTGCAGGGACTTCAGCTGCTCTCCCTCGACAACGGCCCTGGCCACCACGCCGCACATGGCGTAGTCCCCGTGACGCCGTGCGAGCTCGACGAGCGCAGTACCCTCTCCGGGCGCCGCGACCGGCACCTCGACGGCGACAGCGAGCTCCTCGGGCCGCAGCGCTGACTCCAGCGGCCCGATGAAGAACTCGGACGCCGGGATCTTGCGTTCGGTCTGCCGCCCACCGGCTCTGCTCTGGGCCACGACGCTGCCGCCCAGGAGTGTCAGCACCGCCGGGAGCTCGGCAGACGGGTCGGAGTGCACCACGGAACCCACGGTGGTCCCGCGGTTGCGGATCGTCAGGTGCGCGACGTTGAGCAACGCGCGTCGCAGAAGCGGCTGCGCCGCGAACGCGGCGTCCGACCGCTCCAGGTCGGTGTGCCGCACCAGCGCGCCGAACCGCAGCGTGCCGGCGTCCACGGTGATCTCGTCGAGACCCGGAACGGAGTTGATGTCCACGAGCGCCGGCGGAGCGGCCAACCGCATGGACAGCAACGGGATGAGACTCTGCCCGCCGGCCAGCACCTTGCCCTCGTCGCCCAGCCGGGCGAGCACGTCCAAGGCGTCTGGCAGCGACGTCGGCCGGAAGTAGCGCAACGGCGACGGCTTCATGCCCCGATCCTGCCTTGTGCCTGACCCTGACGCGTTGGTAACCCCTGCCAAACGCGGTGGGAACCTCTGTCACTTCTGTTCACACGCTCGCCTCCCCCCGCAGCGTCAGCACGAGTGCCCACCGGGGCCCGCACATCCGCTGACGTAAGGGGAGAACGGGGACGACGACACGCACGTGCCCCGGGAGCGCTCGGCTCCCGGGGCACTGGGCGGAGGCACGTGCTCGTGCTGCCGGCGTGTCAGTCCTCCACGCGGTCGCGCAGCGGCGTGCCGCCGGAGTGGCGGGCACCCTCGGCGTGCCCCTCGATGTCGTCCGTCTTGTAGATGCCCGGCTCCGTCAGCACGATGTTCGGCCCGGCCAGGTCGTCCTTGAGGTGGCGCGGGGCCACCGCGTGCGCAATGTGGTAGGCCGCGATCACAACGATGGTGCCGAGTGCGATCCCGCTCAGGACGAAGGTGTCGGTGAACTTCAAGCTGGTGTCACCGATGGCGATGATGATGCCCGCGGCAACCGGCACCAGGTTGATCGGGTTGGAGAAGTCGACCTGGTTCTCCTTCCAGATCTTGGCGCCGAGCAGGCCGATCATGCCGTAGAGGACGACGGTGATACCGCCGAGCACACCGCCGGGCGTCGCTGAGATGACCGCGCCGAACTTCGGCGACAGACCGAAGATGATGGCCACCAGTGCCGCGACGTAGTAGGCAGCCGTCGAGTACACGCGGGTCGCCGCCATGACGCCGATGTTCTCGGCGTAGGTCGTCGTGGGCGAGCCACCGACGGAGGTCGCGATCACGGTCCCGACACCGTCGGCGGCGATCGCGCGGCCCATCACCGGGTCGAGGTCAGCCCCGGTCATCTCCGCCACAGCCTTGACGTGGCCCGTGTTCTCGGCGACCAGGGCGATCACGGCCGGCAGCACCAGCAGGACGAAGGCGACCGAGAACGACGGGGTGTGCCAGCCGACGACCTCCTTGCCGTCCGCCGCGAAGACCGTCTTGTCCGGGAAGCCGAACCACGGTGCGGCCTGGACGTTCTCCCAGTTGACGCGCCAGTGGGTGGTCACGTCATTGGCGGCCGCGTCGAAGGACGTGATCTTGCCGAAGATCCGGTCGAAGACCCAGGACAGGACGTAGCCGAACACCAGGCCGAGGAAGATCGCGATGCGGCCGAGGAAGCCCCGGAAGCCGACGCTCATCAGGATGACGGCGGCCATCACGATCAGGGCGACCCACTGGTCCTGCGGCCAGTAGATGTTCGCGACGACCGGGGCCAGGTTGAACCCGATCAGCATGACGACCGCACCGGTGACGACCGGCGGCAGCACGCGGTAGACCACGCGCGAGCCGAGGAAGTGGATGATCAGACCGATGATCGCCAGCACCACACCGGCGACGAGGATCGCGCCGGTGACCTCCGCGGAGTCCCCACCCTGCGCGCGGATCGCGGCCACACCACCGACGAACGCCGCCGAGGTGCCGAGGTAGCTCGGGACCTTGCCCTGCACGATGAGCAGGAACGCGACGGTGGCGATACCGCTCATCATGATCGCGAGCTGCGGGTTCAGCCCCATGATGATCGGGAACACGAACGTGGCGCCGAACATGGCGACCACGTGCTGGGCGCCCAGCCCGACGGTCTTCCCCCAGGAGAGTCGCTCGTCAGGGGCGACGACCTCTCCCGGAGCCAGCGACTTGCCGTCGCCGTGAAGCTTCCATCCGAATGCCATTGCAGCCTCTCTGGTTCTGGGGTCCGTGCGAGTGACTGTGGTCACGTTCCGGACAGGATGGAGGCACGCTAGTTGCGCTGGGGTGCAGCGACACGGGCGATTGTTGCCAATGGCAGGGCACAATCTGATGTCGGCAGACGCCGACGCGGGATCTCAGGCCGCCCGGGTTGCCCTGTATCGCCCGAACGCCTTCTGCGACTGCGCAGTCGTCCGAAGGCGTCGCTCAAAGGTTGCCGGAACCTCCCGGCAGACCGCACCACCGGGCGGTCAGGAGCTGCTCAGTCCCCGCATCGCGACCACGCGCAGCGCCAGTGCGAGGTTGAGCCGCAGTGTCGCGTCGGTGGTGAAGTCGCCGAGCAGCCGCTCAAGCTTCCCGATGCGGTACCGCAAGGTGTTGTAGTGGAAGTGCAGGCGCCGCGCCGTCTCCGCCACGTTGAGGTTCGTCTCGAGGAGCACCTCGAGCGTCCGGCGCAGGTCGACGTCGTCCGGGTCATCGCCGGCCAGAGGCCCCAGCGTCTCTGCGGCGAACGCCCTCAGCTCGGCGTGGTCGGGTACGAGGCTGAGCAACCGGTAGACACCCAGGTCGTCGAAATGCGTGATGGCAGAAGGGCCGTTGACCTGACGGCCCACGCGCACAGCGGTGCGCGCCTGCAGGTATGCCTCGGAAAGCCCCTCCACGCCATGGCTGACGCGGCTCACCCCGATGCTGAAGGGGCGCCGTCCCCCTCCGCCGTCGCCGCGCACGGACGCCGCGATGCTCCGCACGAGCCGCGCGGCGTCGTCCTGGTTCGAGGCTCCCAGCAACGCGACGGCCTCGGTGGAGAACCCGCACACGGCGGCCGACCGGTCCCGGGCGTGCACCGCAGCGGTGAGGGCGTTCGTCTGCCGCTCCAGGACCGGGCGGGTCTTCGTCGCGCGCCCGTCGAGGGTCACACCCCGCAGTGGGCCGGACTCGGTGTCGTCCGGCTCCAGCACTATGACCACCAGGTCGCGCTGCAGGTCCCAGCCGTACCCGCTGGCGTGCGCGAGGGCATGGTCATCGCTCTCGGTGCGGCCGAGCAGCAGGTCGCGCAGGAAGTCGGCGCGGTACTTGTCCTCGACGGCCGCGACGGCCAGGTCGCGGGTCACGACGAGGGCGCACACGGTCGCGGCACGCTCCAGCGCGTGCAGGTCGTCCTCCCCCAGCTCCCGGCGCCGGCTGAACGCCGCGATCCGGCCGTGGTCCAGCGGCCCGGCGGCGACGGTGACCACGGCGAGGTGCGTGCCGTCGGCGTCGGTCGACCCGGGGTCGGCCGCGGCGTGCAGCCCGACCGCCACGGACACGTCCTCGGTGCGAAGGCGGCCGCTGGCGTCGACCCACGGCCCGTCCGTCACGGCCGCGACGTCGTCCTCCCGGCCGCCGCGGGCGAGCACTCGACCGTCTGGCGTGGTGACGAGCACCGCCACGTCGAGGTCGTTCGCGAGCCCGGCCGCGACCTGGTCCAGACCACCGCCGCGCAGCACCACGTCCACCAGCCGCCGGTGCACCTGGTCGGCTCGCCACATGGTTCGCGCCTGCCGGTTCACCAGGTCCGTCAGCACCTCGGTGAGCACGTCGTCGAACGACACGTGCGCGGGCAACGAGATCACCGGGAACCCGAGCTCGTCGGCCACCGCCAACACGCTGTCGGGCACCTCGTCGATGTATCGGCCGAGCTTGATCGCCAGAGCCGCGGCGCCGCGTTCGCGCAGGTCCCGCACGAGGTGCACGAGCTGCTCGGGGTTGTCCCGCAGCGCGTACCCGGCCGTCAGCAGCAGCTCGCCCGGCCGGACCCAGCGCTGGATGTCGGGGACCTCCATGACGTTCATCCGGGACACGCGCCGCTGAAGCCCCGCCTTCCCGGCCAGCACCTCGCAGCCCTCGAGCACTGCCGCGTCCAGCACGTCGTGCACCGGCACGCCCACCGCCCCGGGCAGCATCGTGTGCAGCCGGCCGGGCACGCCCTCGTCGCCCCGGACGTCGGACTGCGTCGGCAACTGCGGGCCAGAACCGCCCAGATCGTTGGCAAGTTTGCCCATGTGTGGACCGTACATCCCCGCCTAACGTCGAGTGCGTGCCCCTCACCACTCCGGTCGCCGCGTCGACCGCGTTGGCGCCGGTGCTCGACGCCGGACGAGGTGAGGCGCCGCTCGAGGTCGTCGTCAGCGGCCGGTACGCCGCGTACTTGACCGGCCCCGACGACACGCTCGTCGTCGTCGCGAACCCGCGTGCCGTCGTCCCGTCCTGCTCGCTCGTCCTCCCCCGGTCCGCGCGGCCGGACGACCTGCTTCGCGCCGGCACCCGCGTCCTCGCCGGCCCGGGCGGGCTCACGTGGCCGGGCCACGAGCTGGCGGTGCGGCGCTGGTGGGAGCCGGCAGACGTCCGCCCGCGTCGTGAGGGGCGGGACCCGCGCCCGGACGCCGGCTGCCGCGACCTGCTGCGAAGCATGCTTCGCGACGTCCCCGACTCGGACCCCGCCTCGCTTCGTGCCCGGACCGTGGGCGGCCTCGCTGCCCGCGCCCTGGCGGACGGCGACGGCGCGCGCGCCGCGCGCCTGCTGTGGGACCTGCTCGGCCTCGGCCCAGGTCTGACCCCGAGCGGGGACGACGTCACCGCCG
>JASBSH010000236.1 GCA_030149025.1 Actinomycetales bacterium
GGGACGACGAGCCGGGACACCGCACCGTGTCTAGGCGGTCGGGCCCTCGGCCCGACGACCACGACGGGCGCGGTCGCGGCTGTGATGACCGCCGCAGCGACACCGCCTGCGGGCCGCGGGTCGTCCGGCGCGGCACGGGCGCCCAGAACACCGATCGTTCCCGGGTGGCAGAAGGCGGCAGCTATCCGCGCGACAGGGTCGCCCGTCACCACCCGGAGCCTGATCCCGGCCTCGCCGGAGCGGGCACGGACGGCCCGGTCCTCACCTTCTGTCACGTACAAGGCCGTGGGCGGCAGGCGCAGTGCCGCACCGAGCAGTGTTGCCGTGCGCAAAACCACGGCTGCGCAGGCGGTCTCGTCCACGGCTGCCAGCACGTGCTTCGGCCGGATCATGACGGCGATGCCTCCTTGGCCATGACGCCCACGAACCTGGGTCGTGGCAGGTGCCCGGCCGCGGCGTGAGCGTCGAGCGCTGCTTCGTACACGCGCAGGTACTGACGCACCATCCGTTGGCTGCTGAACCGCTCCTCGACCCATCGCCGGCAGCCCGCGCGTCGGACCTCACCGATCCTCTGCACGGCCAACACCGCCGATCGGATGTCCTGCACGAGCCAGCCGGAGGTCCCGTGGTGAACCGTCTCGCGGCACGCGCCGGCGTCGAAGCTGACCACGGGAGTCCCGCACGCTCCCGCCTCGATCACGGTTAGTCCGAACGGCTCCGGCCAGCTGATGGGATTCAGCAGGGCCGTCGCCCCGCCCATCAACCGGTGCCGTTCCATTCCGCCGACCTCCCCGAGGAACTCGACGTCCCGCCCCAGATGCGGCCGAATGCGAGTGGAGAAGAACTCGTGCTCGTGGGGCTCACGGACCTTGGCGGCGATCACGAGCGGATACCCCGCCCGTCGTGCGATCTCGATCGCACGGTGCGGCCCCTTGTCCTCGGACATGCGGCCGACGAACAGCAGGTAGCCCCCTGACCCGGGTCCGACCGGGTAGTCATGCAGGTCCAAACCGTGGTGGACGACGGCCCGCACGGGGACGTGCCCGCTGCGTCTGCGCTGGTCCTCGGAGATCGCCGTGACGGTGGCGTGCCGGGCGATCGCCCCAAAGACGCGCCGCGACTCATCCGTGAAGGGGCCGTGGTTCGTCGCGACGACCGGTGGGCCGGCGCGGCGCTTCCCCCACCGGTCGAGGCGTTGACCGGCGGGCCCCCCGGCCGCGAGAAGGGGGCCCGAGAGGGTGTGGTCGTGGATGACGTCGCAGTCGGCCAGTGCCTCGTACGCGGCGAGGACGTGGACCAGCTCGGTGTCGACCTGCCCCATCGGCGCCCGGCTCCGCTCGTAGTGCCAGCGTCGGCACACCGGGCAGGTGGACTCGCCCACGGTGAAGAGCACGACCTCGTGGCCTGCGTCCGCCAGACCCCGGGCGAGAGCGTCGATCACCTCCTCCGTGCCTCCGTAGCCGACCGGGGGGACGGGCACCCAGGGCGGTGCGACAAGGCCGATGCGCATCGCTACCGTCCTTGCCCGGCCGCCGCTTCCCGGTGGTCTGCGGGCAGCTTCTCGGCGGAGGCACGCTGTGCGAGGACATGACCGGCGTCGGGACTGTCCAACCGGGACCACAGGAGGTGGCCGAGACTGAGCCGCCAGGCGATGGAGCAGGCGTCGCACCAGAAGGTGACCTGTTCGCCCTCACAGTGCGGCTGCAGTGGCCCCAGGCACGCGGGACACGTGTCGAACGGGGCGAACGGCTCATAGGCCCAGCGGGGATGGATGGCGACCATCGCGGCGCTCCTTCCTCTCCCCCCACCGACAACGAACCAGCTCCCTTTCAGTTGTAGGCCTGATCGCCCGCGCGCGCCAGAGGGCTTTCGACCCTCCGGGGTAGCACGAGATGGCTGGTTGCGCGCGGCTGCTCACCCGGTGTAGCCATGGTCAGCGGACCGTCGGTGGTGACCTCCACCGCGGAGCCCGAGAGCCGCGCGACGAGCCGGCGTCCGCGCACGCGGCAGCGCAGGCTGAACGTGGACCACTCCTCAGGCAGGCGTGGCTCGACCCGCAGCGCAGCCCCGTCCCACTGCATCCCCAGGAAGCCGAAGGCGATGGCCTGCCACACCGCGCCGAACGTTGCCAGATGCAGTCCGGAGGCCGTCACACCCGTGGTGTCCGCGAGATCCAGCATGCATGCCGTGCGCAGGAACTGCTGGGCGTCGGCGGCCTCTCCCGCTCTCGCGCACAGGGCGGCGTGGATACCGGGCGACAGCGACGAGCCGTGCGAGGTGCGAGGGCCGTAGAAGGCGAGGTTCGGCGTGAGCGAACCCCGCTCGACCTCCGAGGGCACCATGTGGTGCAGCATGAGGACGTCGGGCTGCTTGATGAGCTGGCTGGCGGCCACGCGCTCCTGGCCGAGCAGCAAGTCGACCGCGACTGGCGGCACTGCGACGTCGCCGACCATTACTGGTTCGAGGTCCTGGTAGCCGGCGAACTGCTCGTACACGCCTGTTCGCGGGTCGAAACCGTCCACCAGGGCGTCCGCGGTCTCTCGCCACAGCCGCACCTCTTCGGGTGCGACGGGACAGTCTGGCAACCGGTCGGTGACCTCGGCGGCGGTCCTGAGGTTCCATCGCGCCATCACGTTGGTGAACGCGTTGTCGTTCACGCCGACGTGGTACTCATCGGGGCCGATGACGCGGTCGATGTGGCAGCTGCCGTCCGTGTCCCGGCGCACCCGTGACGTCCAGTACCTGGCCGTCTCCACCAGCAGCGGTACCGCCGGCCCCAGCAGGAGGGAGTCGTCCCCGGTCCAGCGGGCGTAGTGCCAGGCGGCCCAGGCCACGTCTGCTGTGATGTGCTCCTGCTGGTCGCCGGTCAGGATGGGCGCCACTTGGCCACCCAGCACGCCCGTTCGTGGCGTGACGTCCGAGCCGTCACGTGCGCTCTCCCACGGGAACCGTGCGCCCTTCCTGCCGCTCTCGGCCGCATGGGCGCGTGCCGCTTCCAAACGCCGGAACCGGTACTCCACCATGGCCCGGGCCCTGCGGGGGGAGATCGCGGCCAGCGCGGGCAGGACGAAGACGTCGGCGTCCCAGAAGACGTGTCCCGAGTAGCCCGGCCCGGTCAGACCTCGTGCACCCACCGCTGCTTCCCCGTGCTCCGCCGCGCTGGACATCAGGTGGAACAGGGCGAACCGAACGGCTCGCTGCAGGTCGAGGTCATCGCCGATCTCGATGTCCGCGTCCTTCCAGCGGACGGCCCACGCTCGACGATGCCTCGCGAGCAGCTGGCCAAACCCCTGGCGCTCCGCCCCCTCCAGCCTGGCCCTGGCTCCCGCGACGGTCGGCAGCCGGCTCGGATCGGCCACGTAGCCGACGAGCCGTTCCAGGGTGCTCAGCCCGCCGTGGGCGTGTGCGGTCCCGTCACGTCGTTCCCGCCCAGCCACCGCGACACCACCGACGGGGTCCGCGCGCACCTGCGCCCACGCGATTCGGTCTACCAGGCCCGAACGAGAGCCGCGGGCCAATGGACGCACATCCAGGACAGCGGTGCGAGGCAGCTTGCCGGTCGTCTCCGCCCGCAGTCCCACCAGCCCCGGTGTGGTGGCGAAGGCCACACGAAGACTGCGGTAGGAACTGCCGTCCTGGTTCGTCCGCTCCCGCAACAGGACCCCCGTCCGCAGGTCGAGGCGGCGCTGCTCGTCGCGCGTGGCGCCGGGGCCGGGGATCCCGCTCCAGGACGGGCACGGCAGCAGTCGCTGATCGCTGCCCACTCCCGTGTAGAGCCCCGAGCAGAACACTCCCGCCGCAGTGCCCGGACCGTCTTCCTCCACCGCCCCTCGGGTGCCGATGTGTCCGTCGGCAAGCGTCAAGACCGACTCGTCGGCACGCCGACGCAACGGCTCGTGGTCGGTCAGCGCGATGACCCACGAAGGGTCGGGGTCGATGTCGGGGACGCGCCGCGCTCGCTGCAGCTCCAACTGCTCACGCAAGACCGCCAGCAAGGCCGGCGGTTCGCCGAACACGGTGGCCGCACCGGCCCAATCCGCGGGAGGAGGAACGCCCACGAACAGGACCAGTCCGGAGCCGATACCGGCGTCGCCCAGTGCTGCCATCAGGGCTTCGTCGCTCGACGGCTCCTTGGCCGTCAGGACCTCGACCCCTTGGTGCGCGAGAGCGCCCATGACCTTTGCGAAGGCGTCGTCCCGGTTCACCACGCTGGTCTCAAGCCAGGCGGGTACCACGACCGCGGCGTACGGCCGGACCACCGGGCGCCCGCCGTCCACCTCAGTCACGGCGAACAACGCCTTGTGCGCGAGCCCCGTATCAGTGCGTGAGGTGCACGTGCTGCTCGTGCTGCACCTCGGCGATGTCGTCCGAGGTGATCCTCAGCAGGTGGTCCGCGAGATCACGCAGCGCTCGTGCGGCGGCCAGCTCGACGCCGATCTCCGGGACGGCGAGGTCCGCCGGGTTGCGCTTGGCGTGCCCGTGACCGTGTACCGTCCCCGTGTCCGTGTTGAGGCTTGCGTGCGCGGCTGTGCTGTCCTCGTGCTCGAACAGCTGCAGGGTCACCTTCCAGGTTCCGACGCTGCTCATCTCGTCCTCCCGGTTGTCGCGGGTCGACCAGCGGCGCGGTTGCCGTTGGCGCCCATGGGGTCGGCGGCAACCTCCCAGTTCGATGACACTCCGGCCACATCCGCAAGGCCAGGGTCTTCCGACCTATCTGCCATGCAGCACCGTCAACGTGCAGGCGTGCCTGCCTGCCTCGGAGAACCGACCATGCAACCGCAAGGCGGGATGACGGGAGCCGTCGAATCCGACGACGACCCTCGTCTGTCCGTCAACGGCTACCTCGCGACGGAGCGGGGGGCTATCCGGGCGTCGGGTCCGGGGAAGACCAGCGTCTGGTGCCCGGTGTCTGACCACCGCACCACGTACGGCGGCTCACCGCCTGCGCCGTGAACCTCGATCACCTCCCCGTCGCGCACCGGCTCGTCCAGATGCGCCGCCACGATGATGATCCGATCGCCCACTTCTGCACGCATCATGATCGCCTCCTCGATCCCCTCACACCACGCTGGCACGACACGACGCCACAGTCCAGAGTCTTCCCGCCCTACGCCAGGCTTCTCGGGTTGATCCGCCTTCGACGATGCCCTCCGCGACGGTCGTGAGCTTCTCGCCGCGGCCCGGCGTAGCTGCGGACCAGCTCGAATGCATCGGAGGCCGGCAGCCCTGCTGCCAACAAGACCATTCCCTTGGCCTGTCCGATCACCACGCGGCTGTCCCGCGCGATCTGCAGCTGGGCGGCCGTCGGGCCTGGGCCTCGGCGCCATGCGCGATCCCGATGGCGATCGCGGTCATGTCGGCGAGGGCTGAGAGCCTCGTTCGGTTGTCGACGTGTCGGGTTTGACCGTCGTACCTACCCGGGTGGAGGTGGTCGTCATGAGCGGCACGAACGGCAACGATCCGCGAGGGACCCAACTTCACCCGCCTGCGCCACCGGCCATGAGGTGCTCGATGTCGGCATCGAGCGTGTATAGGGAGCGTTGGCAGACCGCCGGGGGCGGTCTGGAGGCTTCGCGCATGCACTCATTGAAATGTCAGTTCGATCGCTCCCGTTGAAGTATCCCTTTGGCAACTACTCAGCATCCGCGGTGCTCCATGCGATGCTCCACCCAGCGCAGCGCCACCTCGGGCAGGTCGGCGACCTGACGGACCTCGGTCGAGGTCACCGGGGCACCGGCCAACGATGCCACACCCCCGGCAGGCCGACGGAACGTGCACGACGACCTCGTCCGGATCGCTCACCTGACGCAGCGTGGTTCCCGCCGAGCCGGGCTGCCCGCCAGACTTTCGCCCCGACGCGCGCCGTGAGGACCGCGGCGGCGGCTTGGTGTAACCCTCGGCCGACGGCGGGGTGTTCGAGTTACGCGAGTTGCGGCCCAGTCGTCGCTCCAACTCCGAAACGCGCTGCACCAGCGCCTCGTTGGCCTGCCCGAGCTCGACCACCAGCTGCCGAAGCCGATCGTTCTCCGCGATGACGTCTTCATACGTTGGCGACCGCTCCACCCCACCAGCATCACCAGTCACGCGCCCAAGATCAAACCACCACGCCGTGAACCACCTGAGTAGTTACCTTCGCCTTAGCGACACCTTCGCGAAGCGCGGTCACCGACGGGTCCACTCCGCCTGGACCAATCGTGCGTCATCCCTCATCCTCCGCGTCGCAGCCGCTGTTCAGCCCAACAGCGCATCGAGAGTCACGAATTCGTAGCCACTGGAACGCAACTGTTCGATCACGCCGGGTAGTGCGTCGGCATCGAGGGTCGTGCCGTCGTCCGGGTTCGCCCCGACGTGCATGAGGACGATCTCCCCCGGACGTGCCGCGTCGAGGACCCGGTCCCGGACGGTCGCCGCGGTGATTCCCCCGCTCGTCCCCTTCCAGCCCAGGGTGTCAACCGTCCAGCGCACGGGGACGTAGCCGACGTCGTTCACAACAGCGATGTCTGCCGTCGTCCGGGCTCCGTACGGGAAGCGGAACAACGGCTTCGCCTGCTTTCCGCTCGCGCTGCTGATCGCCGTCTCGGCTCGCGCGAGATCCATCTTGATCTGGGCGTTCGTCAGCGTGGGATACTCCAGGTGCCGGTCGCTGTGGTTGCCGACGCGATGGCCGGCCGCGACGATGCGCGAGACGGAAGCGGGATAGCGGCGCGCGAAGTCGCCGGTGACGAAGAAGGTCGCAGGCACGTTCTCACGTCTCAGGGTCTGCAGGATCGAAGGCACGGCCGCGTCGCTGCTTCCCCCGTCGAAGGTCAGCGCCACGACCTTGCGGCTGGTGGGGATGCGCTCGAAGTCCTTGCCTCTCAGCGCCGCGGGAAGTGTCGTCGGCTGTGCGGTAGAGGACGAGGTGGACGAAGAGCGCTGCGTGGGCTGTGCCGTCGGAGGTCTGCTGGTCGCCCAGGACGGGCTGCTGGGTGTTGGCGAGGGAGGAAGCGTGCTCGACGGCACCGTCTCGGTCGTCGCCGAAGGTGACGCGGTCGACGGTGCCGACGAGGGGGCGGCGGACTGCGAAGGCGTGGCCGACGGTGTACCCGGCCCGCACCCCGCGGCGAGCCCTGCTATGACGGCGACGACCGAGGCGAGGCCTCCAACCCGACGCACCCGCCTCATCGCAGCTCCCTTCGGGTCGGCCTCCGGAACCTGCTACCCGAGCTCGGCATAGGGCCCGCAGGCGCTCGTGCGCACGACCCTGACGACGCCGGGCACGGTTCGAGCGAGCACGGCAGCGATCCGTTGCTTGCCCTGTGCGCCCATCAGGGTCACGACGCCGTTCTGGACGACGACCCGCACCCCTTCCTGCCCCATCTCAGTCAGTAGGTCCATGACGTCACGACGGATGTCACGGTCCTGCCGGGCGAACGATCGCAGCAGGTCGCGTCTCGCCACGACGCCCACGACCTGACCGGACTCGACGACGGGGAGCATCTTGATCCCGTAGTCGAGCAGAAGCCGGGCTGCTTCATCCACGTCCTCGTCACTGCGGACGGTAAGCGCCGGCGTTGTCATCACGTCCGCGACCAGCACCTCCGGCGCCGCGTCCATGTTCTCCTGAGGGCGCATGTGGGCCCGGGGATCGGACACTGTCCTGCCCCTCAGCACGTCCGCCTCGCTCACGATGCCGATGACGGCACCGGCTTCGTCCAGCACCGGCGCCGAAGCAATGCGGTTGTCCAGCAATACTTTTGCTGCCGTCCGCACGTGGTCGCTGTCACGCACCGTCACCGCTGGCGACGTCATGGCCTCTCGGATCAGCACCTGCTTCACACCTCCCCGGCCGACGCTGCGCCGGCCCTGACAACCGCTACTGGACAGTCGGCCAAGTGGATGACCGCCCGGCTGACCGAGCCGAGCAGGAGGCTTGCGAAACCCCCGCGGCCGCGCGCGCCGACGACGAGGAGACGCCCGCCGGCGGACAGTCCGGCGAGCACCTGGGCGGGCTGCCCTTGCAGGACTCGGATCTCCACCGGAAGCTCCGGGTGCTCGGTCAGGACCCGTTCACGTCGCTCGGCGGCGATCCGCTCCGCC
>JASBSH010000249.1 GCA_030149025.1 Actinomycetales bacterium
TTCCGCTCGGGCGCCGTGCATGTCGGCGACCACCATCTGCAGCCCTCTCACCGAGCCGGGTGCCGCGTCGGTGATGCCCTTACCCAGCGCGATCGAGCATGCGGAGCCAGGCGGGGTCAGCTGCACGAACCGGATGTCGTCGCTCACCGTGTGATCGTGGTCGGCGTTGAACCCGGCCTGGTCGGTGTAGAACGCCTTGGCGCGGTCGACGTCCGAGACCGGCACCGCCACCAGCTCGAGCTTGTAGTCCATGTCGTCCTCCCGATGCCTTCGGTTCGCCCACGACGCTAGCTGGGGCCACCGACAGCGGGCAGCAACTTGTGCGACGTTCTGCAGGCCGACCGCGGTGCGCTGAGCACGAGGCCGTCTGCAGAACGTCGCCGAAGTTCACCGACATCGATCGGTCGGTGAGCGGTACGTGCTCGCCGCGGTCTGCAGAAGTGCAAGATCACGACATGGGCGGTTAGTGGGCTGGTCAGGTGCCCTTCGGGTGCCAGACGGTCTTCGTCTCCGTGAACTGCAGGATCCGTGCCGGTCCGGGCGGGGGAGTGAGCCAGGTCGGCTCGTCGCCATCGTGCGGCCGCAGCACCCGCTTGAGATTGTCGGCCGCGGCAGCCTCCAGGTCCGCCCACACCACGCCGTCGGCGCCGGCCGCACCGGTCAGGTCGATGGCGTTCACGTCGGCGTGGGACGCGAGCCACGGCGCGACCTCCGCGGTGCGGCCCGTTAGCAGGTTGACCACGCCACCCGGGACGTCGGAGGTCGCGAGCACCTCGGTCAGGGTGACGGCGGGCAGCGGGCGCTTCTCACTCGCCAGCACAACCACGGTGTTGCCGGTCACCAGGATGGGCGCGATCACGCTCACGAGCCCGAGCAGCGAAGAGCCTTGGGGGGCAAGGGCCGCCACGACACCGGTCGGCTCCGGCACCGATAGGTTGAAGTACGGCCCGGCGACGGGGTTGGCGTTGCCGGCGACCTGGGCCACCTTGTCGGTCCAGCCGGCGTACCAGACCCACCGGTCGATGGCGGCCGACACGAGGCTCTCCGCGCGGGCCCGTGTCACGCCCTCGCCCCGCGACACCTCGTCGACGAACTGCGCCCGCCGCCCCTCCATCAGCTCGGCGACCCGGTACAGCACCTGACCGCGGTTGTACGCCGTCGCGCCGGCCCAGCCCTTGAACGCCGCGCGCGCGGCCACGACGGCGTCGCGGGCGTCCTTGCGGGAGCCCTGTGCCGCGTTGGCGAGGAACCGCCCGCGGGAGTCGGTCACCTCGTACGACCGACCCGACTCGCTGCGTGGGAACGTGCCGCCGATGTACAGCTTGTACGTCTTGCGGACGTCCAGGCGCTCCGGTCGCTGGGACGGCGAAGCTGCCTTCTGCTCGTTGCCTTCCTGCTGCTCGCGGCCTTCCGGCCGATGACTGCCGGTCTCGCGGATCTTCGTCGGGCTCATGCCACCTCACCTGACTGCAGGTACCCCTCGAGGCCCTGGCGGCCCCCTTCACGCCCGTACCCAGACTCCTTGTATCCCCCGAAGGGACTGGCCGGGTCGAACCGGTTGAACGTGTTCGCCCACACCACGCCGGCACGCAACCGGTCAGCCGCCCAGAGGATGCGGGACCCCTTCTCGGTCCAGACGCCGGCGGACAGCCCGTAGGGGGTGTTGTTGGCCTTCTCGATCGCCTCCGAGGGGGTGCGGAACGTGAGGACGGCGAGCACCGGTCCGAAGATCTCCTCGCGAGCGATTCGATGACTGTTCGAGACCCCCGTGAAAACGGTCGGGGCGAACCAGAAACCGGACGACGGGAGCTCGCACTCCGGGGACCATCGGGTCGCGCCCTCGGCCTCACCGACCTCCGACAGCTCGGTGATCCTCGCGAGCTGCTCGGCGGAGTTGATCGCACCGATGTCGGTGTTCTTGTCGAGCGGGTCGCCGACGCGGAGCGTGGTGAGCCGCCGCTTCAGCCGGTCCACCACCTCGTCCGCGACCGACTCCTGGACGAGCAGCCGGGAGCCGGCGCAGCACACATGGCCCTGGTTGAAGAAGATGCCGTTGACGATCCCCTCGACCGCCTGGTCGATCGGCGCGTCGTCGAAGACGATGTTGGCCGCCTTGCCGCCCAGCTCCAGGGTGACCTTCTTCCGCGAACCCGCCACCGATCTGGCGATCTCGCGCCCGACCGCAGTGGACCCCGTGAAGGCGACCTTGTCGACGTCCGGGTGGCGTACGAGAGCCTGACCCGTGCGGCCCGCGCCCGTCACGATGTTGACCACACCGGGCGGCAGGTCCGCCTGTTGGCAGATCTCGGCGAACAGCATTGCCGTCAAAGGCGTCGTCTCCGCCGGCTTCAGGACGACCGTGTTGCCGGTGGCGAGAGCCGGAGCGATCTTCCAGGCGAGCATCAGCAGGGGGAAGTTCCAGGGGATCACCTGGCCCGCCACGCCCAGCGGCTTCGGCGACGGGCCGAGGCCGGCGTGCTCCAGCTTGTCCGCCCAGCCGGCGTAGTAGAAGAAATGCGCGGCGGCAGTGGGGATGTCGACGTCCCGGCTCTCCTTGATCGGCTTGCCGTTGTCGAGCGACTCCAGGACAGCCAGCTCGCGTGACCGCTCCTGCATGATGCGCGCGATCCTGAACAGGTACTTGCCCCGTTCGGAGCCCGGCATACGGGACCAGACCCGCTCGTAGGCGCGACGTGCAGCGGCGACGGCACGGTCGACGTCCGCGTCGTCGGCCTCCGCGACCTCGGCGAGCACCTCCTCGGTGGCAGGGCTGATCGACTTGAACGGCTTGCCGTTGCCCGGGATGAACTCGCCGTCGATGAACAGCCCGTAGCTGCTCCTGAGGTTGACGACCGAGCGCGACTCGGGCGCCGGTGCGTACTCGAAGATGCCCATCGTGGTGACCACCTATGTCTGTCGGTCGAGCTGGCGAGTCAGTCGAGGGTGACGTAGTCGGGGCCGGAGTAGTGGCCGGTGCGAAGCTTCTGGCGTTGCAGCAGAACGTCGTTCAGCAGGCTGGAGGCCCCGAACCGGAACCAGTCCGGGCTCAGCCAGTCCTCACCCGTGGTCTCGTTGACCATGACGAGGTACTTGAGCGCGTCCTTGGCGGTGCGGATCCCGCCGGCCGGTTTCACTCCCACCATCTGACCGGTCTGGCGGCGCCAGTCGCGAACCGCCTCGAGCATGACCAGGGTGACGGGCATCGTCGCGGCGGGGGAGACCTTGCCGGTCGACGTCTTGATGAAGTCGCCGCCGGCGAGCATCGCCAGCCAGGAGGCGCGCCGCACGTCGTCGTAGCCGGCGAGCTCACCGGTTTCGAGGATCACCTTCAGATGCGCCTGGCGGCCGGCGGTGTGACACGTCTCCTTGATCGCGACGATCTCCTCGAACACCTGCAGGTACCGGCCGGACAGGAACGCGCCCCGGTCGATCACCATGTCGATCTCGTCGGCGCCGGCATCGACGGCGAAGGCGGTGTCGCCGAGCTTCACGTCCAACGGGGCGCGCCCGCTGGGGAACGCGGTGGCGACGGCGGCGACCTTCACCCCGCTGCCCGCGACCGCCTCGACGGCCACCGGGACGAGGTCGTTGTAGACGCAGACCGCGGCGACGCGGGGGCACGACGGGTCGGACGCGTCAGGGGTCAGCGCCTTGGCGCAGAGCGTTCGGACCTTGCCGGACGTGTCCGCCCCCTCGAGCGTGGTCAGGTCGATCATGCGAATCGCCATGTCGAGGCCCCAGGCCTTCGCCGTCGTCTTGATCGACCGGGTGCCGAGAGAGGCGGCCCGCTGGTCCGCGCCGACCTGGTCGACACCGGGCAGGCCGTGCAGGAAACGCCGCAGTGAGGAGTCGTCGAGAGTGGAGGTGCCGAGCACGTTGCGGGCCGTCGCGGTCAGCTGCGCGCCGACCGACGTACCGCTCGCTGTCTGTGAGGGCGCCGTCGTGGTCACCACGGGAGTCTAGCCCGCGTGCCGGCTCCGGCCCTTCGTGCGCAGACATCACTTCCCGGACCGCAGACCGCGACGTTCTGCAGACGGGCCCGTGCTCAGCGGACACGATTGGACCTGCAGAACGTCGCGGTCTGCCGGGACCCGGCGGTTTCTGGATCGTGCCGTGATCCGGCGAGAGCGTCTTCGCCGCATGACCAGACCAGCGTGACACCATGCTGGTGTGGTTCTGAAGCGGTCCGCGAGCGGGTCCATCACGGTGGACGACACCGGCGCGCGCGTGTTCCGGCCCCTGTTCGTCCGCGTGCTCAGCGTCGTGGTGTGGGTGCTGCTCGTCGTGTTCGAGGCGCTCTCCTGGCGCAACGGGGCGGGGGCGGGCCTGCGGGCCGTCCCGATCCTGGCGCTGGTCGCCGTGCTCGTGTACGCGCTGTTCTGGCGACCTCACGTACGGGTCGACGAGGACGGCGTCACGCTCGTCAACGTGCTACGGGACGTTCGCGTCCCCTTCCGTGCGCTGGACGCCGTCACCACCCAGTTCGCCCTCACGCTTCACTGCCAGGACCACAAGTACGCCGCATGGGCGGCGCCGGCGCCCGGGCGGACCAGCGTGATGGGCCTCGCCCGCCGCGACGCGACCGGGTTGCAGCACCTGGGAGTCAACATCGACCAGGGCATGACAGCCAGCGCCGCGCCGAACACCGACTCCGGCGGGGCCGCGTTGCTGGTCCAGCACCGGTGGGAGAGGTGGCGCTCACAGGCGCCGGCCGCTCAGGCTCGCGGGATCGGCGACCAGGACGAACGCGTAACGGTTCGCTGGGACGTGCCTGTCGTCGTCCTGCTGGCCGTCACGTTCGTCGCGAGCGTGGTCGCGTTGCTGGTCTGATCTGACCACTGGGAAAGCCGCGCGTGCGGAACTGCATGATCACGGCGGGGGCGGGGGAGCCGGCTCGTGCGGAAGTGCAAGATCACGAAGTGAGGGGGCCGGCGGCGGCGGCGACGTCGGCGCGCAGGCTTGCGATCCGCTGGGCCGCCTTCGTCCGCGCTGATCCCACCGCGTCACCCTCGACCGGGACGATCACCTCGAGGTAGCACTTGAGCTTCGGTTCGGTGCCGCTCGGCCGCACGATGACGCGGTCGCCGTGCTGACTGAGGTAGCGCAGGCCGTCGGTCGGCGGGAGCCCGTCGGTGCCGGCGCTCAGGTCGACCACCTCGGTCACGGGGCTGCCCGCCAGCTCGGACGGCGGCCGCTCACGCAGGCGGGTCATCGCGGCGCCGATCAGCGAGAGGTCCTGGACGCGTACGGAAAGCTGGTCCGTGGCGTACACGCCATGGGCGCGGGCGAGGTCATCGAGGGCGTCGAGCATCGAACGGCCCTGGGCCTTCAGCGACGCGGCGAGCTCGGCGACGAGCACCGCGGCGCTGATGCCGTCCTTGTCGCGCACCGTGGCCGGGTCGACGCAGTACCCGAGCGCCTCCTCGTACCCGAACACCAGCCCGGGCACGCGGGAGATCCACTTGAAACCGGTGAGGGTCTCGGCGTGCTTCAACCCGTGCGCCTCGGCGATGCGGGCCAGCAGGCGGCTGGAGACGATCGAGTTCGCGAGCACCGCGCCTTCGGGAAGGGTTCCGCGAGAGGGGATGTGCTCACCCAGCAGCGCGCCGACCTCGTCGCCGCGAAGCATCCGCCAGCCGCCGTCGGCCGAGGGGTCGGGTACGGCGACGGCACATCGGTCGGCGTCGGGGTCGTTCGCGATGACGATGTCCGCGCCACGGTCACGAGCGGCGGCGAGCGCCAGGTCCATGGCCCCCGGCTCCTCGGGGTTCGGGAAGGCCACGGTGGGGAAGGCCGGGTCCGGCCGGGCCTGCTCGGGGACGAGGTAGACATCGTCGAAACCGGTGCGGCGCAACGCTTCCGCCACCGTGTCACCGCCGACCCCGTGCAGCGGTGTCACGATGATGCTGAGGTCGCGAGGGCCGCCGGGCGCCGCCACCTGCACGACGCGTTCCAGGTACGCCTCGCGCACCTCGTCGCCGAGGGTGGTCCACCCGTCATCCGGTCTGGAAACCAGGTCGAGCCGCCCGACACGCGCGATGTGAGAGGCGATCTCGGCATCGGCAGGGGGCACGATCTGCGCACCCTCCTCACCCGGGCCGCCCAGGTACACCTTGTACCCGTTGTCCCGTGGCGGGTTGTGGCTGGCGGTCACCATCACGCCGGCGTCGCAGCCCAGGTGACGAACCGCGAAGGCCAGCACCGGCGTCGGCAGCGGACGCGGCAGGACCATGGCGCTGATCCCCGCTCCTGCCATCACCGACGCCGTGTCGTGCGCGAACACATCGGAGTTGCGGCGGGCGTCGAAACCGATCACGACCGCGGCGTCGCCCTCACCGCGAGATCGGCTGCGGTTCTCGAGGTATGCGGCCAGGCCGGCTGCCGCGCGAATCACGACCACGCGGTTCATCCGGTTCGGCCCGGCGCCGAGCGCCCCGCGCAGTCCGGCCGTACCGAACTGCAGGGTCCCGGCGAACCGGTCGGCCAGGTCGGCCGCTGCCGCCTCGTCACCTGCCCGGACGGCGCCGAGCAGGTCGCGCAGCTCGGCCGCGGTCTGCGGGTCGGGGTCCTGGGAGACCCAGTCCTCCGCCTGCTCGATCAGCCGGCCGGTCAGCCGCTTGTTCGTCGTCACGTCCCGTCCCCTCAGCCAGTCGATCAGGTAGTGACGATCCGACGCGTCACCTCGGCGAGCAGTGCGCCGATCCGAGGAGCAGCCGCCTGACCGGCTTCGATGACCTCCGTGTGGGACAACGGGTTCTCGCTGATACCCGCAGCGAGGTTGGTGACGAGCGAGATCCCGAGCACCTCCAGCCCGGCCTGTCTGGCGGCGATCGCCTCCAGCGTGGTGGACATGCCGACGAGGTCACCGCCGAGCACCTTGGCCATCCGCACCTCCGCGGGGGTCTCGTAGTGGGGGCCCCGGAACTGGACGTACACGCCTTCGTCCAGGTCGGCGTCCACCTCCTTGGCGATCGAACGCAGACGCGAGGAGTAGAGGTCTGTGAGGTCCACGAAGTTCGCCCCCTCGATCGGAGAGGTGGCGGTGAGGTTGATGTGGTCCCGGATCAGGACAGGGGTGCCCGGGGCCCAGGCCGGGTTGAGTCCTCCGCAGCCGTTGGTCAGCACGATCGTCCGGCAACCGGCCGCAGCCGCCGTCCGCACGCCGTGGACGACGCGCCGCACGCCCTTGCCCTCGTACAGGTGGGTGCGCGACCCGAAGAGCAGCGCCCGCGCACCGGTGTCACCGACCTCGACCGAGCGGATCGTGCCGACGTGCCCGGCGACGGCTGGCGGTGGGAAGCCGGGAACGTCCGGCGCGGGGATCTCCGCGACCGTGCGCCCGAGCAGGTCCCCGGCACCCGCCCAGCCCGACCCGAGCACCAGCGCGATGTCGTGCTTGTCCGCGCCGGTGCGCTGTGCGATCACGTCGGCGGCTGAGCGCGCGACGTCGAAGGGGTCGGCTGTCGGATCGTCCGGGTCGTCCAGGCTTGTCATGGCCGCGATGCTAGCGATCAGCAGCCCTCAGCCGATCGAGCGACAGGGCAGCTCACGCAGGGCACGCACGTAGTCGTCCGGAGCACCCGCGGCCTCCGCGGCCTCGGCGATGAGGCCGACGTACTGCGCGCTCGGCAGCCCGCCCTCGTAGGCGTCGAGCACGTACGTCCAGGCGACGTGCTCGCCCTCCAGAGTCGCCACCCGCACCTTGATCTTGCGGTACAGGTCGAGGCCGGAGTCGCCCACGCCCTCCCACTCGTCAAGCCGCTTCTCGTCCGCGGGGGTGAGGTCGTACAGGGCGACGTAGACGGAGGAGTCAGGGTCCTCCACCACGGTGGCGAGGGCGCCGTCCCAGCCGAGGTCCTCACCGCCGAAGGTGAGCCGCCAGCCGTCCAGCCAGCCGGTGCCCTGCAGGGGGGAATGCGGTGCGCGCGCGAGCATGCGCTCGGGATCGAGGTTGCTGGCGTACGCCGCGTACATCGCCACGAGCGGTCAGCGTAGCGAGGTGTCCGCATGCTGGGCGGCCTGCGTCTTCGGCACCCGGCAGAATGGCTCCGGTGAGCACCTCGGCAGAGCAGACGGAGCAGAAGACGGCACCCTCCACGCAGAACGAGTCGCCCGCCACGCACGTGGTCGTCATGGGCGGCGGCCCCGGTGGTTACGAGGCCGCGCTGGTCGCGGCGCAGCTCGGCGCCCGTGTCACGCTCGTGGAGCGCAAGGGCCTGGGTGGCTCGGCCGTGCTCACTGACGTGGTGCCCTCCAAGACGCTCATCGCGACCGCCGAGGTGATGACGCTCGTCGACGACTCGGTCGAGCTCGGCGTGCGGTTCCCGGACGGCGGGCCGGCGGCCGACCCCGAGGGGTCCGTCACCGTTGATCTGGCCAAGGTGAACAAGCGCGTCACGGCTCTCGCACAGGCCCAGTCGGCCGACATCGCCCGCAAGCTCCGTTCCGAGGGGGTGACGCTGCTGGACGGGACGGCGCGGCTGGACGGGCCCACCCGCGTGGTTGCCGAGCTGAGCTCCGGTGAGACGCAGGTGCTGCCGGCTGACGTCGTCCTCGTCGCCGTCGGTGCACACCCGCGTGTGCTGCCGAGCGCGGAGCCGGACGGCGAGCGGATCCTGACCTGGACCCAGCTGTACGACCTGACCGAGCTGCCGTCGAGGCTGATCGTCGTCGGGTCCGGCGTGACCGGCGCCGAGTTCGCCAGCGCGTACGACTCCCTCGGTGCCGACGTGGTGCTCGTCTCCAGCCGCGACCGCGTGCTGCCGGGGGAGGACGCCGACGCGGCGCGCGTCATCGAGGACGTGTTCACCCGCCGCGGAATGACGGTGCTGTCGCGCTCGCGGGCGGCGTCGGTCGAACGGACCTCGGACGGCGTGCTGGTCACCTTGTCGGACGGCCGCACGGTCGAGGGGTCGCACTGCCTGATGGCGGTCGGTTCCGTGCCCAACACCGAGGGACTGGGGCTGGAGGAGGCGGGCGTGAGGCTCACGTCCTCCGGCCACATCAGGACGGACCGGGTCTCCCGGACGACGGCACGCGGCGTCTACGCGGCGGGTGACTGCACCGGGGTGCTCCCGTTGGCGTCGGTCGCGGCGATGCAGGGCCGGATCGCGATGTGGCACGCGCTGGGTGACGCGGTGACGCCACTCGACCTCGGCACGGTGTCCGCGAACGTGTTCACCGCACCGGAGATCGCGACCGTGGGCGTGAACGAGACGCAGATCGAGAGCGGCGAGGTGGTGCAGGGGCAGGTCGTCAAGCTGCCGCTGGCCGGCAACCCGCGAGCCAAGATGCAGGGGATTCATGACGGGTTCGTGAAGCTGTTCTCCCGCAGGGGGACCGGCACGGTGATCGGCGGAGTCGTCGTCGCGCCGCGGGCGTCGGAGCTGATCTTCCCGGTCACGATCGCGGTCGAGAACAAGCTCACCGTGGACGACGTCGCCCATGCGCTCACGGTGTACCCGTCGCTGTCCGGGTCGATCGCCGAGGCCGCGCGGCGGCTGCACCCGAAGCGCTGAGCTCCGCGCCTACCCCTTGCGTCAGCGCGAATGCTGGCCGGGCCGTCAGAGCGCGAACAGCGGGACGAGCACGAGCAACGCGAGCGACGAACCGATCTCCACGAAGCCGATCTGCTTGGGGGAGAGGCGGTACCGCGGCGCCAGCACTGCACGCATGAAGAACGCGACGAACAGTAAGCCGAGCGGCCAGGCGATCAGCCAGGCCACCACGGCGGCGACTGCATGGAAGAGCGCCGACGTCCACAGGTACGCGCGGTTGCCGCGCTCGCGGATCATCGTCTTCACGTAGAAGACGGTGCCGGCGAAGTAGAGCAGCACCAGCGCGAAGGCGGGCCAAAGCGTGGCCGGGCGCACGCCGCCTGCCATCGCTGTGACGGGCAGCATCAGCGAGCCGAGCGCCACTGAGACCAGGTCGTTGACGACCGCCCGGTCATCGCGTCGCCAGGCGTAGAGCGCGTTCACGGCCAGTACCAGCGCGAAGGCCGGTGCCCACACCAGCAAACCCGGGCGAGTCCCCAGCACGACCAGAGCAGCCGGCGCGGTCACCGCCCCGTAGACCACGAGCTGGTCGCGGACCCGGGTCACGCGCCGGGTCTTCAGCGCGAGTGCGGCGTAGTAGGTGAACAGGTAGCCGCCGAGCAGTGCCACGAGCAGCGGGATGTGCACCCACGAGAGGTCCGAGACGGACAGACCCATCAGGTACGGCACCAGCAGCATGGCCCAGGCGCCGTGCTGAGGGGGCAGGTACTTGCGGGTCCAGCGGCGGCGTGCGGGGCGTCGTCCCGTCGTCCGTCCTGCTGGCGACGTGCGGGCAGCGGCGTCTGCTGTCATGAGTACCGGCTCATCACGCTGTGATCCCTCACTTCTCGACGCTGCGCCGACCCCACCGCAGATACGCCAACGGTCCGAAGAAGTTGACCGCGATGATCGGCGCCCAGATCGCCTTGCTGCCGTTGACCTTGCTCGCCGGCCGGGTCGCCAGGTCCGCCCAGGAGGCCGCGGCCATGGACAACTGGATGGATCCGAGAACCAGCACGGCGATCTTCTGCCGCTTGGTGAGGTCGCTCCACCTGCGTTTCGCCATGGCGTGTTCACCCCGTCCGCTCGAGCCGACTCCGACATCGGCAGGCTAACGACGGCGGGTGGTTGCGGCGAGGGACGAAGGTCCCAGCCCACGGGTCGGGAAGGTGTTTTCGAGCCGGCCTATCAGCGTGTCAGGAATCGGCCGAAAAGCTCACGCGGTGACAACTCCTCCGGAAACACCCTCTCGGCATGGCGCGCCTGACGGGACCAGGCGGCCGGCGGCGGACATGCTTGTTCACCGGCGAGGTGGCGGGATCCCATGATCACCGGGAGGGGTGCTTGCCAGGAGAAGTGATCACCGGGAGGGGTGACCACCTTTCAGCGTGCGGGCTTTGGACTACGAGTCCTTGATCTCGCACACGACGGCGCCGGAGCTGACGGTCTGCCCGACCTCGGCGGTGAGCCCGGTGACGACGCCGGCCTTGTGAGCGGTCAGCGGCTGCTCCATCTTCATCGCCTCGAGGACGACGATGATGTCGCCCTGGGCCACCGTGTCACCGTCGGCGACGGCGAGCTTGACGATGGTGCCCTGCATGGGGGAGGTCAGCGCGTCACCGCTCGGCGCCGCGCCCTGCTTGGCGGCCGACCGGCTGCGCTTCGGTGCCTTGGCGCGGCCAGCGGTGGCGGCACCTGCGCCGGCGCCGATGCCGAGACCGGCCGGCAGCACGACCTCGAGCCGCTTGCCGCCCACCTCCACGACGACGGTCTCGCGCTGCTCGGGCTCCTCAGCCTCGACCGCGGCGCCGTCGAACGGCGGGATCTGGTTGTCGAACTCGGTCTCGATCCACCGCGTGTGAACCGTGAACGGCGAGTCGTCCTCCGGTGCGAAGGCGGGGTCGCGAACCACCGCGCGGTCGAACGGCAGCACGGTGGGGATGCCCTCGATCCGGAACTCGTCCAGCGCGCGGCGGGCGCGCTCCAGCGCCTGCTCACGCGTGGCGCCGGTGACCACGAGCTTGGCGAGCATGGAGTCGAAAGCGCCCGAGACGACGTCCCCGGTGACGACACCCGAGTCCACCCGGACGCCGGGGCCCGACGGCGGTGCGAACAGCGTCACCTTGCCGGGGGCGGGCAGGAAGTTGCGGCCGGCGTCCTCGCCGTTGATCCGGAACTCGATGGAGTGACCACGGATGACCGGGTCGTCGTAGCCGAGCGGCTCTCCGGCTGCGACCCGGAACTGCTCGCGCACCAGGTCGATGCCGGTGACCTCCTCGCTCACCGGGTGCTCGACCTGCAGTCGGGTGTTCACCTCGAGGAAGCTGATCGTGCCGTCCTGGCCGACGAGGAACTCGCAGGTGCCGGCCCCGACGTAGCCGGCCTCACGCAGGATCGCCTTCGAGGCCCGGTAGAGCTCGGCGTTCTGCTCGTCGCTCAGGAACGGTGCCGGAGCCTCCTCGACGAGCTTCTGGTGCCGCCGCTGCAGGGAGCAGTCACGGGTGGACACGACCACGACGTTGC
>JASBSH010000275.1 GCA_030149025.1 Actinomycetales bacterium
TGCTCGCCGCGATCGCGCCAGGCGGCAGGGCGGAGCCGCGACAGGCCTTTGACATCGCGGTCGTGCTGATCGCCGTCGCTGCCGTGCTGCTGGTGTGGGCGGTGCTGCGCCTCGCCGGGCCACGCCCCTGGGACGCCGCCCTCGTCGCCTTCAGCCCCGTGCTGCTGACGGCGTCGCTCGTGTCGCTGGACCTGGTGGCGGTGTCGCTCGCGGTGCTGGGTCTGCTGGCGTTCTCGCGGGGCCGGCCATGGGTGGCGGGGGTGCTGGTAGGTCTGGCGACCACGACCCGGCCGCTTGCCGTCCTGGTGCTGCTGGCGCTCGTGCTCGTGGCGTTGCGGGCGGGCCGGTGGCGTCACGTCGGCCGGTCGCTGCTCGCTGCGGCGGTGGCGTGGTCCGCGGTCAACGTGCCGGTCCTGCTGGCGAGCAGGGAGACCTGGACGGCGTACTGGTCCGGGCTCTGGAACCCCACCGTCGGGTACGGCTCGGTCTGGTTGCTGCCGCAGCTGGGCGGCCAGGCCGTCTCCGGGACGGCGGCACGCTGGCTCTTCGTGCTGGGTGCCGTCGTCGTGGTGGCCCTGCTGGCGCTGTTCACGCTCACGACCGCGTACCGGCCCAGGATCCCGGTGGTCGTCCTGCTGCTGGTCGTCGGGATCCTGGTGATCTCACCGGTGGTGCCCGTGCAGGCGTCGCTGTGGGTGCTGCCGTTCGCGGCGCTCGCCGTGCCCCGGTGGCGGGACCTGCTCATCTGGGCCGGTGCCGAGGTCCTCTACGACACGGTGACCTGGTTCTACATCTACGGCCAGAGTGAGCCGAACCGCGCGGCCCCGGCCTGGTTCTACGGAACGGTGCTCGTGCTGCGGGTGCTGGCGATGGCATGGCTGGCATACCGGGCGGTGCGCCTCGGACGTCGGCCGTGGCACGACCCGGTGCGGTCGCCGTCCAGTGCTCGGGGGCTGGGCCGCGACGACCCTACGGCGGGTGACCTGGAGGACGCGCCGGACGCGTTGTTGATCCGCTTCGTGTAGGACTCACGAAACCTTTCCCCGTGGGCGCAGGGTGGCCCTGTGACAATAGGTTTGGCGCAGGGCCACCCTGCGCCAACGGTGGATTGGCCTAACCCCACGCACGACCGCCAGCCGAGCGGATTTCGTCGGGGACGAGCGCCGCGGGTACCCTGGAGCGTTGGGACGTCAGCACGCCGTCGTCAGCGGTGTCAGGAACCTGGCACCGAAGACCGGCAGGTCGACGTCCCGAACGATGCATCAGCCCTCCTGTCACGGATGGACCGTGACCGCTTGAGTCCAGAGGAGGTGGGTTCACGCATGCGTCACTACGAAATGATGGTGATCCTCGACCCAGAGCTCGAGGAGCGCGCCGTCGCCCCGTCGCTCGACAAGTTCCTCGACGTGGTCCGCAAGGACGGCGGAACCGTCGACAAGGTCGACGTGTGGGGCAAGCGGAGGCTGGCCTACGACATCGCGAAGAAGTCCGAGGGCATCTACGCGGTCATCGACATGCAGGCCGAGCCGGCGACCGCGAAGGAGCTCGACCGCCAGCTCAACCTCAACGAGTCCGTGCTTCGTACGAAGTTGATCCGTCCGGAAACACGCGGACCGTTCCAGCTGCGGGGCAAGCGGCAGCAAGGCCAGGCGACCGAGCGTCGTCGGACCCCGCCGCTAGCGTCCGTGTCAGAACCTGGATCAGCTGAGGAGAGAGCACATGGCAGGCGAAACCGTCATCACGATCATCGGCAACCTCACTGCCGACCCGGAGCTGCGTTTCACGCCGTCCGGTGCGGCGGTGGCCAACTTCACCGTGGCCTCCACCCCCCGCACGTTCGACCGGCAGTCCGGCGAGTGGAAGGACGGGGACGCGCTGTTCATGCGCTGCTCCGTCTGGCGGGACGCGGCCGAGAACGTCGCCGAGTCGCTCGTCCGCGGCTCGCGCGTCATCGTCTCCGGACGGCTGCGCCAGCGGTCGTACGAGACCAAGGAAGGCGAGAAGCGCACGGTCGTCGAGCTTGACGTCGACGAGATCGGCCCGTCGCTGCGCTACGCCACCGCCAAGGTCAACAAGACCTCCCGCACCGGTTCCGGCGGTGGCTTCGGCGGTGGCCAGCAGGGCGGCAACGGCAACCAGGGCTTCGGTCAGCAGGGCGGCTACGCCCAGCAGCAGCCGGCCGACGACCCCTGGGCCACCGGTCCGTCCCGCGGCTCGGACGCTTCCCAGGGCGGCGGCTGGGGCGGCGGCTCGTTCAACGACGAACCCCCGTTCTGACCCGCTGACCGCGGTCGCGCACCGCGCGGCGCTGAACGCCTTCACAGACAAAGCACTTCACAACCCATCCCGGGTCCGATGGCAGACCCGGGCTCCGAAGGAGGAGCTCCACGATGGCCAAGCCACCTGTTCGTAAGCCCAAGAAGAAGCAGAACCCGCTCAAGGCAGCGAAGATCGAGTACATCGACTACAAGGACACCGCCCTTCTGCGGAAGTTCGTGTCCGACCGCGGCAAGATCCGCGCCCGCCGCGTGACCGGGGTCTCCGTGCAGGAGCAGCGTCAGCTCGCCCGTGCGATCAAGAACGCCCGCGAGATGGCCCTTCTGCCGTACTCGAGCTCGGCTCGCTGAGAGAGGACGCAGAGATGAAGCTCATCCTGACCCACGAGGTCACCGGCCTCGGCGCTCCCGGCGACGTGGTCGAGGTCAAGGACGGCTACGGCCGTAACTACCTCCTGCCGCGTGGCCTCGCCACCGCCTGGACCAAGGGCGGCCAGAAGCAGGTCGACTCGATCCGCCGCGCCCGCCAGGCCCGCGAGATCGCGAACCTCGAGGACGCCCAGCGGGTGAAGAGCACGCTGGAGTCCAAGCCGGTCAAGCTGACCGTCAACGCCGGTGCCAGCGGCCGCCTGTTCGGTGCCGTCACGCCGAGCGACGTGGCGACCGCCGTCAAGGAGACCACCGGCTCGGACGTCGACAAGCGCAAGGTCGAGATCGGCCAGCCGATCAAGAACGTCGGCACCTACCAGGTGCAGGTGCGTCTGCACGCGGACGTGCAGGCCGTCATCGACCTCGAGGTCGTGCCTGCCTGACCTGATGGTCTGCCTGACCGGAATGCTGCCCGGCGCAGCAACGCCAGAGGGCCCGTCCGCCTCGGCGGCCGGGCCCTTTGCCGTCGTTCTTGTGACCGGCCCCGGCGCACCCAGGGCCTTCTGGGCGTTCTCTGCGACGTTCCGGTTGCGACTCGCCGGCGTGTCGTCTCCAGGACGTCGCACAGGTCCTCCGCGCGGTCTGGCCAGTCTGGCAGTCTGCCGGGTTGGCGAGGACCACGAGGACTGGATACCGCAGTCCACCCCTGTGAGATCGTCGTACCGAGAACGCGTGGGGATCATGAAAGCGCGGCTGCCCGCGGAAGGGGACGATGGCCCGATGACGTCCAGATTCGACTACCGGCTGAACCCACCCGACGAAGCGAGTGCGCCTCGGCGAAGAGTCACGATAGACGAACTCCGGGCACGTCGCGACGAAATCGAACAGATCGCCGCGAGGCACGGTGTCACTCAGGTCAGGGTCTTCGGTTCGGTCGCGCGCGGAGAGGCAGACTCCTCGAGTGACCTCGACTTGCTCGTCGACGTTTCACCCGGCCACTCACTGTGGGATCTCACTGATTTCGCTCTCGACGTGGAGGAGATGCTGGGCGTCTTCACTCAGGTCGCGACGGTGAAGGGCCTCAAGGAGCGGATTCGAGAAAGGGTGCTCGCAGAAGCCGTGGTGTTGTGAGGAGCGATCGGGAGCGGCTGCTCGACATCCTCGACGCGGCCGAGCGTGTTGCTGCCATCGTGCGTTTCGGCCGAGGGGAGTTCGACGCTAGTGACATCGTTCAGGATGCGTTGATTCGTCGCCTTGAGATCATCGGTGAAGCTGCTGGCCGCCTCTCCGAGGGCATCCGAAGGGCCCACCCGACGGTTCCCTGGCGGCAGATCACATCAATGAGGAACCGCACGGCCCACGGCTACTTCGACGTTGACCGGGACCTCCTGTTGGAAGTCGCTTACAACGACGTCCCTCAACTTGCTCGGCAAGTGGCGGCGGTTCTCGACACCATGCCGCAGCAGTAGCCGGTGCCTGCCGGCGCCGGTAGGACAGGTGGCGGCAACAGCACTACCGAGTCGCGCCGATCACCAGCCACGCGTCACCACGCTGACGGACCCCCAGCGTCACGGCGCGCGCCACCATGAACCCGACCCCGAACGCGACCCACAGCCACACCAGCCCGACCACGCCCTCGGGCGCCCACAGCAGCACGGCGCCCGCGAGCGGCACGTACGCCACCAGCGTCCACACGCCGGCTCGAGCAAGGTAAGGACCGTCCCCCGCACCGATCAGGACGCCGTCCAGCACGAACACGTACCCGGCGACCGGCTGGCTCAGCGCTACTACGACGAGCGCGACCACGATGGCCTGCCGCAC
>JASBSH010000292.1 GCA_030149025.1 Actinomycetales bacterium
TGCTCGATGTAGTCGAGCAGCGCGAAGGCGGCCTGCTCGAGCAGCACCCGGGGGTGGCCGGCGGTGAGCGAGGCCTGCATCATGCCGAGCAGCTGGCGCACCTCACGGTCGACCACGACCGCGTAGAGCCCTTCCTTGCCCCCGAAGTGCTCGTACACAACAGGTTTGGACACCTCGGCGCGGGCGGCGATCTCCTCGACGCTCGTCCCCTCGAAGCCCTTCTCGGCGAAGAGCCTGCGGCCAACCTCCAGCAGCTGCTCGCGCCGCTGCTTACCGGTCATCCGGGCCCTCGTCGCGGGCTTGCCGTTGCGTGTGCCCGCCTCCGTCACGGCAGCATCATGCCTGCCTCAGCCCTGAGCGGGGGCGGCAAGGCGGGCCGCCTTCTTCGCAGCGGCCTCCTCGCGCTTGGCCACGAAGCTCGAGGCCTTCTCGTCCAGGCTGGTCATGAACGCCGCCAGCTCCTCGCGTGCCCGCTCACCGCGCGGCCGGAGGTCATTGCGCTCGAAGACCTTCCAGTACCGCAGTACCGGCATGACCACGTCGTCGTGGTGCAGGCGCAGGTCGTAGATGCCGGCCTTGGCGATCGTCATCGCGTTGCGCGCGAAGTCCGGCATGGTGGAGCCGGGCATCGAGAACCCGACGACCTCGTCACGGATCGCCTCCATGGCGTCGTCCGGTGCGATCTCGAAAGCCGAGGCAAGCAGGTTTCGGTAGAAGACCATGTGCAAGTTCTCGTCGACCGCGATGCGTGCGAGCAACTGTTCCGCGACGGGGCAGCCCGTGGCACGGCCCGTGTTGCGGTGGCTGATGCGGGTGGCCAGCTCCTGGAACGACACGTATGCGAGCGTCCGCAGCATCGACTTGTCCCCGGAGTCGTAACCCGCCTGCATGTGCACCATGCGCAGCTGTTCGAGCTTGACCGGGTCGACGCCGCGCGTGACGACGAGGTAGTCGCGCATGGCGGTGCCGTGACGCGCTTCCTCGGCGGTCCAGCGGCCCACCCACGTGCCCCAGGCACCGTCCCGGCTGAACCGCTCGGAGATCTCGCGGTGGTAGGAGGGCAGGTTGTCCTCCGTCAGGAGGTTGACGATCATCGCGGTCTTCGCGACCGGGTCCAGCCGGCTGTCCTCCGGCTGCCAGTCCTCACCGCCCAGGAAGGCGAAGTTGCGCCCCTCGCTCCACGGCACGTAGTCGTGCGGCATCCAGTCCTTCGTGGCCTGCAGGTGCCGCTCCAGGTTCTTCTCGACCTCCGGTTCCAGGTCGATCAGGAGGCGGGTCTGCAGTGCTTGGGAGGTGTCGTCGAGAGCAGTCATTGGGGATCCTCACAGGCGAGCTCTTCCTACGGCTACGCAACCGTAACCTACGAGACCGTAAGTCGCGAGTCGATCTCACCGTCCGCTGTGGCATGGGTACCCATTACCTGGACGCCGTCACGCACGCCCGTTGTCGGTGCCCGCTGGCAGGGTGGTCACCACGGAGCTCGGCCGCGAGGGGCGGCCGCGCAACAAGGGCCGCCGGAGGGCCCGGCGGTGCTGAGGGGAGGTGACAGTGAGGAGCGGACGTGTCGGTAGGTCGACGTGGTTATCCCAAGGAGTGGCGTAAGCAAGCCGCTGAGCTTCGCCAGCAGGGCGTCAGCCGCGCGAACATCGCCAGAGAGCTCGGGATCGGCGTCAGCACGGTGGCCCGCTGGTTCCGGGAGGACGGCGTGGCCCGCCCTCCCGGCGCCACCCGCACGGATGCCTGGCGCCTGTCGAACCGCCGCACCATCGATGAGCGGTGGCGCATCCAGCAGGAGGAGCAGGACCGGCATCGCGACGCCGTCGGTGAACTCACGGATCGGGAGCTCTTCCTGGTCGGCGTGGCGCTCTACTGGGCCGAGGGCGCAAAAAGCAAGCCATGGCGCCGCTCCCACACCTTCAAGTTCGTCAACAGCGACGAGGCAATGATTCGAGTCTTCCTCCGTTGGCTGCAACTGGTCGGGCTGTCACAAGAGCGGCTCATCTGTGGACTGCAGATCCATGAAACGGCTGACATCGCTGCGGCCGAGGCCTACTGGCGAGAGCTGGTAGGACCGGAGGTCAACTTCATGAAGACCACGCTCAAGCGTCACACCGTCCGGCCGTCCGCGCGGCGAAACGTTGGCGAGGGTTACCGGGGCTGCCTCGCGGTCAGAGTGCTGGACGGAGCCGAGCTGTACAGGCGAGTCGCGGGGACCTGGGAGGGAATCGTCCGCGCCGCTGTAACCTTCCCGGCAAGCGAACAGTCCCCCGTGGTGTAACGGCAGCACACTCGCCTTTGGAGTGAGCAGGACGAGGTTCGAATCCTCGCGGGGGAGCTCTCACCTTCCGACCCGCACGTCCGGACCACCGCAAACACGCCGGTAGCATCTCGTCACGTCGTCCCACCGCCGACGTCGAGGAGCCATCCGCGTGAGCACAGCACGCCCGGCCGCTGTCGTCGTCCTCGCCGCCGGCGAGGGCACCCGCATGAAGTCCGCGACCCCCAAGGTCCTGCACGAGATCGGCGGGCGGAGCCTGCTCGGGCACGCCATGCAGACGGCGCGTGCGGTCGACCCCCAGCACCTCGTGGTCGTCGTGCGCCACGGCCGTGACCGGGTCGCGCCCCACGTCACGGAGGTCGACCCCGACGCCGTCGTCGCGGACCAAGACGACACCCCCGGCACGGGGCGGGCCGTCCAGTGCGGTCTCGCCGCCCTGCCCGAGCCCCTCGAGGGCACCGTCGTCGTCACGTACGGCGACGTCCCGCTGCTGCAGCCCGACACACTCACCGAGCTCGTGACGGTCCACGAGCGCGACGGCAACGCGGTCACGGTCGTGACCGCGGAGGTCGCCGACCCGACCGGTTACGGGAGGGTCGTGCGTGGCCCCGGTGGCGACGTCCTCGCGATCGTGGAGCAGAAGGACGCCGACGAGACCCAGCGGGCCGTCCGGGAGATCAACTCGGGGATCTACGCGTTCGACGCGGCCACGCTGACCGAGGCCCTCAAGAAGGTCGGCACCGACAACGCCCAGGGCGAGATGTACCTGACCGACGTGCTCGCGCTCGCCCGCGACGCCGGCGGTCGCGTCGCCGCCCACACCATCGACGACGTCTGGCAGACCGAGGGCGTCAACGACCGCGTGCAGCTGGCACGGATGGGTGCCGAGCTGAACCGCCGCCTCCTCGAGCAGCACATGCGAGCCGGCGTCACCGTGATCGACCCGTCGACCACCTGGGTGGACGTGCAGGTCGAGCTCGGCCGCGACGTCGTCCTCCAGCCGAGCACCCAGCTGCAGGGCGAGACGCGAATCGAGGACGGCGCCACGGTCGGTCCCGACACCACCTTGTGTGATGTCGTGGTCGGCGAGGGGGCGCACGTCGTGCGCACCCACGGCAGCGAGGCGCGCATCGGCGCGGGCGCGAACGTCGGCCCATTCACCTACCTGCGCCCCGGCACGGTGCTCGGCGAGGACGGCAAGATCGGCGCCTTCGTCGAGACCAAGAACGCGCAGATCGGCAAGGGCTCCAAGGTCCCGCACCTGTCGTATGTCGGGGACGCCGACATCGGCGAGGGCTCGAACATCGGTGCGGCCACCGTCTTCGTGAACTACGACGGCGTGGCCAAGCACCACACCAGCATCGGCAGCCACGTCCGTGTCGGCAGCGACTCCATGCTCGTCGCCCCGCTCACCATCGGCGACGGCGCCTACACGGCGGCCGGGTCCGTCATCGTCGACGACGTCCCGCCCGGTGCCATGGCCGTCGCACGCGGTCGCCAGCGCAACGTGGAGGGATGGGTGCAGCGTCGCCGCGCCGGCACCCCGGCGGCCCTGGCTGCCGAGCGCGCGCTGGCGGCACAGCAGGCGCAGCAGACGGAGCGCCCGGAGCCCCAGCAGACCGAGGACCAGCCGCACGCCGAGCAGCAGGACCCGAGCAAGGGAGAGCACACCGAATGACGGGCATCACCACCACCGGCGAGAAGCGCCTCGTCCTGATCAGCGGACGGGCGCACCCGGAGCTCGCCGCGGAGGTGGCGAAGGAGCTCGGTGTGGAGCTGGTCCCGACGTCCGCCTACGACTTCGCGAACGGCGAGATCTACGTGCGGTTCGGCGAGAGCGTCCGCGGCTGCGATGCGTTCGTGCTGCAGGCCCATTGCGCGCCGATCAACCAGTGGATCATGGAGCAGCTGCTCATGGTTGACGCCCTCAAGCGGGCCTCGGCCAAGCGGGTGACCGTGGTTGCTCCGTTCTACGGGTACGCCCGGCAGGACAAGAAGCACCGCGGCCGCGAGCCGATCTCGGCTCGACTGGTGGCCGACATGTTCTCCACCGCGGGGGCCGACCGGCTGATGAGCGTCGACCTGCACACCGCCCAGATCCAGGGCTTCTTCAACGGCCCGGTCGACCACCTCTGGGCGCTGCCGCTGCTCGCCGACTACGTGCGCAAGCGCGTGGACCGCAATCGGCTCGTGGTAGTCTCCCCGGACGCCGGTCGCGTCCGGCTGGCGGACCAGTGGTCCGACAGGCTCGGTGCACCGCTGGCGATCATCCACAAGCGGCGCAACCCGAACGTGCCGAACCAGGTGAAGGTGCACGAGCTCGTGGGCGAGGTCCAGGGTCGCACCTGCGTGATCGTCGACGACATGATCGACACCGGCGGCACCATCGTCCAGGCCGCCGACGCGCTGATGGACAACGGCGCCGCCGACGTCCTCGTCGCCGCCACCCACGCCGTGCTGTCCGGCCCGGCCGCCGAGCGGCTGCGCAACAGCCCGATCTCCGAGGTGATCGTCACCAACACGCTGCCGATCCCCGAGGAGAGCCGCTTCGAGACGCTGACCGTGCTGTCGATCGCCCCGCTCGTCGCCCGCGCCATCCGTGAGGTGTTCGACGACGGGTCGGTCACGAGCCTGTTCGAGGGCAACGCGTAACCGACTCCTTCATCGGCCGTTCGGCGGGCTGGGTGAGGATCCCCGTCACCGGTGTGTTGTCCCCTTCGAGATGGAGGTCCAACGTCACCTGGGCGCCACGGCGGACGTCGACCGTCGAGGTGACGACCGACCACCCGCGGTCGCGACCCGCCGCGAACGCCTGCGTGGCGCCGTCCTGCTCCAACGACCGCACCCCCTTGCCGGGAGGCAGGTACCAGGACACGACGACCCGGTAGGTGGTGACGTCGTCGCCGGTCAGGCTTCGTGCCGCCTCGTCCGCTCGACGTGACTCGCGGTCCAGGTCGTCAGCGTGTTGGCGGACCGCTTTCCAGTCCTGGTCCAGGACGGCCTGCTGTGTGCCGTCCACTGCCTGACGCAGAGCCGGTGTCGCCTGCTGGACGGTGCACAGCTCCATCGCGGACCATCCCGCCGCCAACAGCACCAGCGCGCCGGTTGGGAGCCACCGGAGCGCGAGGACCCGTCGGCGGCGGCTCCGTTCGCCGCGCCCGCGACCACGACCGCCGTGCCGGCCGCGATCGAGCACCGGACCCGGCGCGCGGACGACGTCACGCAGCTCCCGGGGCACGGTGCGCTCGGCGTCAGTCTGCCGCGCTGCGGCGGCGGGCGGCTTGCGCTTCTCCTTGTTGGCGAGGACGTCGGTCGGTGTCTTCGTCGGCGCGGGGGTGACGGCGCACCAGCCAGTGGTTGACCTGGTGCTCATCGCGGTAGCCCTTCACCTGGGTCGACTGCGGAGCGTGATCGACGTTAGGGCGTACACGATCGCTTCCGCAGGCGATCCGCGATGTTGCACACTCTGGCGTCCTGAGGCGGATTTCGGCAGTGACTCACGCGGTGGCTACACTTTCGAGGTTGCCTCGGCGAGGGACTGCACGCGTGTCCGTGATCGACGCGGTGGGTTTCGATCTGCACCCAGAGATCGACCGGCCTGTGGATCAGCGGTATGTCCGCGCCACGCCCCACGTCGAGGCCATTCGACATCACCCGCGAACGCCACAGGAGCCCACCCGTGTCCGACATCAAGCTCACAGCCCAGCCGCGCACCGAGTTCGGCAAGGGCGCCGCCCGCCGCGTCCGCCGGGAGAACAAGATCCCGGCCGTCGTCTACGGTCACGGCACCCAGCCGCTGCACATCACGCTGCCGGGCCACGAGACCATGCTCGCCCTCAAGGTGACCAACGCCCTGCTCGAGATCACCGTCGAGGGCGGCACCGAGGAGCAGAAGGAGATGCTCGCGCTCGCCAAGGACGTCCAGCGCGACCCGGTCCGTCGCGTGATCGAGCACGTCGACCTGGTCCTCGTGCGCCGCGGCGAGAAGGTCCACGTGGAGATCCCGGTCCACGTCGTGGGTGAGGCAGCAGCCGGCACGGTCGTCACTGTCGAGCACCAGACGCTCACCGTGGAGGCCGAGGCCACGCACCTGCCGGAGAACGTCGAGGTCTCGGTCGAGGGGCTCGAGGCCGGCACGCTGATCCTCGCCGGTGACGTCACGCTGCCCACGGGTTCGACCCTCGTCACCGACCCTGACGCCCTGGTCGTCAACGTGACCGCTCAGGTCAGCGCGGAAGCCGCGGAGGCGGAGCTGGCCGAGGCTGAGGCGGAGGCCGGTATCGCGCACGAGGCTCGCGAGACGAAGCAGGAGCAGCCCGCCCAGGGCGCCGAGTCGCAGGGGTGACCGACGACACCTGGCTCGTCGCCGGCCTCGGCAACCCCGGCCCCCGGTACGCCGAAAACCGGCACAACGTGGGCCAGATGGTCCTCGACGAGCTCGCTGCCCGCACCGGCAGCACCTTTCGCGCACACAAGGCCCAGGCCGCCGTCGCGGAAGCGCGCCTCGGCGTTCTTCCCGGCGGACGGCCCGGGCCCCGTGTCGTGTTCGCCAAGCCGGTCACGTACATGAACGTCTCCGGCGGCCCTGTCGCTGGTCTGGTCCGGTTCTTCTCGATCCCGCCCGAGAACCTCGTCGTCGTACACGACGAGCTCGACATCCCCTTCGGTGCCCTGCGGCTCAAGCGAGGCGGTGGCGAAGGCGGTCACAACGGCCTGCGCGACATCACCAAGGCCCTCGGGACGAAGGAGTACGTCAGGGTCCGCGTGGGCATCGGCCGGCCCCCCGGTCGCATGGACGCCGCGGACTTCGTGCTCCGGGACTTCTCGACGGCTGAGCGCAAGGAGCTGCCGTTCCTGCTGGCCGACGCGGCGGACGCCGTCGAGCTGATCCTCACCTCCGGCCTCGACGCGGCCCAGCAGAAGGTGCACACCGCCCCCACCCCTTAGCGCCGGTTTTCCGAACGCCGGACGGCGCCACACCCTCTCACCTAGCCTGACGATCTGCGGTGAGGAGGAGGCGGGTCGGTTGCAGGCGACGAACCCGCCGGGGTCGGACGTGGACGACGCCACGCTCGCCGTGCGGCTCGCCACCGACTCGGCGGACGCTTGAAGCGGCTGCGCACACGCTTTCCGGACCCTGAGGCGCTGCGTCGCGCAGCGGACCGGGTCTCCCAGCAGGTTCCGTCCGGCGGCCTTGAAGGACCTCATGACGATGTTGCAGATGCCGGGGCGCTGGTACGAGAGGCAGGTCGCGTGCTCGCGGCACCCCGGCCGGCGGGGGCGGCCTGGCGCGTGGTCGCGTTCCACCAGGCGGCGTTCAGCTGCTCGCGCCACCAAAGCACCCCGGTCGTCCAACGGGAGTGGGTGCCGCTGTTCGCGCGGTCCGGCGTCGACCTCGTGCTGAACGGGCACGACCACGCCTACCCACGGTTCGACCCGATCGCCGGGGTGACGTACGTGGTGACGGGGGCCGGCGGCAGCCAGCTGTACGAGATGGGCACCTGCCCCGCCGGCACCCCAACGCCCACCGTCGCCGAGGTGCGCTCGGACTACGTGGTGCTCGAGTCCACCGGCAGCTCGCTGCGCCTCCAGGGGATCACCGCCGACGGGCGGGTCTTCGACTCCTGGACCATCCGGCGCTGACCATCCGGCGCTGACCCGCCGCTCGGACCCGCGTCGTCTGTGGTGGTCATGCACCACGACGGCGGGCAGTCGTACCCTTGACCGGTCCCCCGCATCTGACCGGATGCGGGGTGTTCGTGCTGCCAGCCGACCAGACGACGAGGCGAAGAGGACTGATGACCCTCAACGGACTTCTCCGCATCCTGGAACAGGATGCCGCCCTGGCGCGTGCCCTGGAGGCGGTCGACGAGACCGGGACGAGCCAGCTGGACATCTCCGCCCCGGCCGGTGCCCGGCCGCCGGTCATCGCCGCGCTGGCGGCGCGCCGTCCCGTCCTGGCGGTCACCGCCACCGACCGAGCCGCGCAGGACCTGGCCGCGGACCTGCGGTGCTACCTCGACCCGCACGCGGTGGTGGAGTTCCCGGCGTGGGAGACGCTGCCGCACGAGCGGCTCAGCCCCCGCAGCGACACAGTGGGCCGCCGCCTGGCCGTCCTGCGCCGCCTCGCGCACCCGAGCGACGACGACCCGGCCACCGGCCCGGTGCAGGTGATCGTGGCCCCCGTCCGCGCCGTGCTGCAGCCGGTGGTGAAGGGTCTCGGTGACCTGGAGCCGGTGAGCCTGCAGCCAGGGGACACGGCCGACCTGGACGAGGTGGTCGAAGCGCTCGTCGCTGCCGCCTACACCCGGGTGGACATGGTGGAAAGACGCGGGGAGTTCGCCGTCCGCGGCGGGATCGTCGACGTCTTCACGCCGACGTCCGACCACCCCGTGCGCGTCGAGTTCTTCGGCGACGAGATCGAGGCGGTCCGACACTTCGCCGTGGCCGACCAGCGCTCGCTGGACATCGCGCCCGAGGGCCTGTGGGCGCCGCCGTGCCGGGAGATCCTGCTCACCGACCAGGTACGGCGTCGCGCCGAGGCGCTGAAGGACCGCATGCCCGGTGCGGTCGAGACGCTCGACAAGATCGCGAACGGTATCGCGGTCGAGGGCATGGAGTCGCTCACACCGGCCCTCGTCGACGGCATGGAGCCGCTGACCGACCTGCTGCCCGAGGGCGCGCACATCGTCCTCCTCGACCCCGAGCGGGTACGGGCCCGGGCCCACGACCTCGTGGCCACGAGCCAGGAGTTCCTCGCCGCCGCCTGGTCCAACGCGGCCGCCGGCAACGCGACGCCGGTGGACCTGTCCGAGGCCAGCTTCCACACGTACGCGGCTGTCCGCGCTGACGCGCTCGCCGCCGGCCTGCCGTGGTGGTCGATCAGCCCGTTCGCGTCCGACACGGAGCTCGCGGAGTTCGCCGGGGAGGATCAGGACGGCGCCGAGCGGCTGAACCTGGACGCGCGGGAGGTCCGCTCCTACGGCGGAGACGTCCCGGCCGTGCTGGAACGGCTGCGAGAGCTCGCCTCAGGCGAGTGGCGCGTCGTCGTCACGACCGAGGGCCAGGGGCCGGCGAGACGGATGGTCGACCTGCTGGCCGAGGCCGATGTGCCGGCCCGGTTCGTGACGCGGCTGGACGACGCCCCGCAAGCTGCCGTCGTCCAGGTCACCACCGCTGTGGCGCAGTCGGGGTTCGTGGCCGAGGGCCTCAGGCTCGCGCTGCTGACGGAGGCCGACATCGTCGGCCGCGCGGGGGCGTCGTCCACCAAGGACATGCGCAGGATGCCGAGCCGGCGGCGGAACCAGGTGGACCCGCTGCAGCTTCGACCCGGTGACTACGTGGTGCACGAGCGGCACGGGGTCGGCCGGTTCGTGGAGATGATCCAGCGGACGGTGCACGGCGCGACCCGCGAGTACCTGGTGATCGAGTACGCGCCGTCCAAGAAGGGCCAGCCGGGGGACCGGCTGTTCGTCCCGACGGACACCCTGGACCAGGTCACCCGCTACGTCGGGGGCGAGGCGCCCTCGCTCAACAAGATGGGCGGGTCGGACTGGGCGAAGACCAAGGGCCGCGCCCGGAAGGCCGTCCGGGAGATCGCCGGCGAGCTGATCCGGCTGTACTCGGCGCGGATGGCCACCAGCGGCTACGCGTTCGGGCCGGACACGCCGTGGCAGCGTGAGCTGGAGGACGCGTTCCCGTACGTCGAGACCCCCGACCAGCTCGCCTCGATCGACGAGGTCAAGGCGGACATGGAGAAGCCGGTGCCGATGGACCGGCTAATCTGCGGCGACGTCGGCTACGGCAAGACGGAGATCGCCCTGCGGGCGGCGTTCAAGGCGGTGCAGGACGGCAAGCAGGTGGCCGTGCTGGTGCCGACGACCCTGCTGGTGCAACAGCACTATGAGACGTTCAGCGAGCGGTACGCACCGTTCCCCGTGACCGTGAAGGCGTTGTCGCGCTTCCAGACCGACGCCGAGGCGAAGGCGGTGATGGAAGGGATCGCCGACGGCACCGTGGACGTCGTCATCGGCACCCACCGCCTGCTGACCGGTCTCGTGCGCTTCAAGGACCTGGGTCTGGTCGTGGTCGACGAGGAGCAGCGCTTCGGCGTCGAGCACAAGGAGACGCTGAAGCAGCTGCGCACGGACGTCGACGTGCTGGCGATGAGCGCCACGCCGATCCCACGGACCCTGGAGATGGCCGTCACCGGCATCCGCGAGATGTCCACTCTGGCAACGCCTCCCGAGGAACGGCATCCGGTGCTGACCTTCGTAGGCGGATATGACGAGAAGACCGTGAGCGCGGCTATCCGCCGGGAGCTGCTGCGCGAGGGCCAGGTCTTCTACGTGCACAACAAGGTGGAGACCATCGAGCGCGCGGCCAGCCGACTGCGGGATCTCGTGCCCGAGGCCCGCATCGCCACGGCCCACGGCAAGATGGGCGAGCACCGCCTGGAAGAGGTCATCAACGACTTCTGGGAGAAGCGTGTCGACGTCCTGGTGTGCACCACGATCGTGGAGACCGGGCTCGACATCTCCAACGCCAACACCCTGATCCTCGAACGCGCCGACGCCCTGGGTCTCAGCCAGCTGCACCAGCTGCGTGGCCGGGTCGGCCGCGGTCGGGAGCGAGCGTACGCGTACTTCTTCTACCCGCCGGAGAAACCGCTCACCGACACCGCCCACGACCGGCTCCAGACGATCGCGCAGCACACCGACCTCGGCGCCGGCATGCAGGTCGCGATGAAGGACCTCGAGATCCGCGGCGCGGGAAACCTGTTGGGAGGCGAGCAGTCCGGCCACATCGCCGGCGTCGGGTTCGACCTGTACGTGCGGATGGTCGGCGAGGCGGTCGCGGAGTTCCGGGGGGAGGGCAGTCAGGAGCTGCCCGAGATCAAGATCGAGCTGCCGGTGGACGCCCACCTGCCGCACGACTACGTCTCGCACGAGCGCCTGCGCCTCGAGGCGTACCGCAGGCTCGCCGCAGCCGAGACCGACGAGGCGGTGGACGACGTCGCCGCCGAGCTCAAGGACCGTTACGGCGACCTGCCCCAGCCGGTGGAGAACCTGTTGGCGGTGGCCCGCTTCCGCGTCCAGGCGCGTCGGGCAGGCGTCACCGAGGTGACCGTGCAGGGCAACTTCATCCGGTTCGCGCCGGTGGAGCTGCGCGAGTCCCAGCAGCTGCGGCTCAAGCGGCTGTACCCGCGCACGATCCTCAAGCCGGCCTTGCGGTCCATCCTGGTGCCCAAGCCGATGACCGCCCACGTGGGCGGCCAGCCGTTGCGGGACAAGCAGATGCTGGACTGGGCGACCGACCTGCTCCAGTCCGTGCTGCTGGAGGACGTCGCGGCGGTGGGAGCATGAGCGGGGTGTTCTCCGGGGGTCGGCTCACGTTCCTCGCCACCGCAGCGGGCGTGGGGCCGGGCATGCTGACCTGGTCGGCGTGGGAAAACGTGCGCGAGGTGGGGCGGGTGCTGGCCCACGACCCGGACGAGGCGTGGGTGCAGGCGCTCGCCGACGCCGGCGTGGTGGTCGAGGAGGTGCCGCCGCTCGCCGTCCGTGAGCTGGCCCGCCGGCTGCTCGCCATGGCGGTGGAGGACGGCCACGCCATCTGGTTCGTCTCGCCGGATGGTGACCCGGGCCTGGCGGAGGCGGTCACCGCCGAGCTCGCCCGCCGCACCCGGCAGGCCGTCGAGGTCGAGCTGCTGCTCGGCAGCTACGACGTGCCCGGCGCCCGGGTGCTCGACCTGGTCCGCGTGATGGACCGGCTGCGCTCGCCGGGTGGCTGTCCCTGGGACGCCGAGCAGACCCACCGGTCACTGCTGCGGTACCTGATCGAAGAGGCCTACGAGGTGGTCGAGGCGGTCGAGACCGGCGACCGCGAGCACCTGCGCGAGGAGCTCGGTGACCTGCTGCTGCAGGTGGTCTTCCACGCGCGGGTCGCCAGCGAGGACGTGGGCGACCCGTTCACGATCGACGACGTCGCCGCCGGGATCGTCGACAAGCTGGTCCGGCGCCACCCGCACGTGTTCGGGGACGAGAGCGCCGACAGCGCCGCGCACGTGGAGTCCGTGTGGGAGCAGCGCAAGGCGGTCGAGAAGGGGCGGGAGTCCGCGCTGGACGGCATACCGGGCGGTCTGCCGGCGCTCGCGCGGGCGGAGAAGGTGCTGGACCGGCTCGACAAGCACGGCATCGTGGTGGGCGAGCAGGTGCAGCTGCCCGAGGGCACGGACGTCGGCACGCAGCTTCTGCGGGACGTCGCAGCAGCGCGGGCCGCAGGTACGTCAGCCGAGGAGGCTCTGCGCGGCGCCGTCCGGCGGTGGGAGGAGCAGGTCCGCGCCGCCGGCCACTGACTCCCGCTGGACCGCCGTGTCCGTCATGCGAGACGGAGGTCCGCGGAATTGGCGTGCCGGCCGTCGAACCGCTTTACTGAAGGCGCCCATCCGGAGCGGCTGAGAGACCTGGCTCTTCGACGCCGCAGCAACCACCCCTCAGGGGCCGGTGCTACTGCCAGGACCGATGGAGGACGCATGCCCCCGACGTACCGGCCCTGCGAAGTCGAGTTCCACGGTGTCGCAGCAGCGAGCTGTTGCCCCGCACCGACGTTGACCTGTCGCTGTTGTCTTTGACGACTCACTGACCGGTTCTTCACGCCGTTTCCACGCCGTCGTTCGACGGCGGCGAGATCTCGCACGCAGTGCGCGCCCCCTGCATCGCCGTGTCCGTTGGAGCTCTCCATGCCTTCTTCCGCAACCCTGACCGCCAGGCCACGAGCCGTCGTGGACGACCGTGCATCCGAGGTCGTCCTGGACCGTGTCGGCCGGTCCTTCCCCATGAGGTCCGGCACGCACGTCGTCCTGCACGACGTGAACCTTCACATCTCGCCCGGCGAGGTCGTCGTCGTGCTCGGCGCGAGCGGCTGCGGCAAGTCGACGCTGCTTCGGGCCGTGGCAGGTCTCGACACGCCGACATCGGGTCGCATCCATATCGACGGCGAACCGGTTCGTGGTGCAGAACCCCGTTGCGCCTTCGCCTTCCAGGAGCCACTGCTGCTGCCCTGGCGCACTCTCGCGGGGAACGTCGCCATCGGCCTGCCGCGCGGGACACCTGGCGAGGAGGGGCGGCGGCGCGTCCGGGAGCTGCTCGGCCTGGTCGGCCTCGCGGACTTCGCCGGGCACCGGCCGCGTGCGGTCTCGGGCGGCATGGCGCAGCGAACCTCCCTGGCGCGCGCTCTTGCCCGGAACCCCGGTGTCCTGCTGCTCGACGAGCCGTTCGGTGCCCTGGATGCGCTGACGCGGCTGAAGATGCAGGACCTCCTGCTGGACGTGCACGCGGCGGCGCCCACCACGGTGCTGCTCGTGACGCACGATGTGGACGAAGCGCTCCAGCTCGCCGACCGCGTCGTCCTGCTCGGCCGCGATGCCGCGGATGGGCCGGTGTCCATCAAGGACGTCATCACCGTCCCCGACGACCGCCCCCGGGACCGCGGGTCCGCCGTGCTCGCCGACCTGCGGGCTCACCTGCTCGAAGGGCTGGGCGTCGACCGGCACAACGGCGCCCGCGCCCGCTAGCCGGGGCAGGCGCGTGCAACGGAAAACACTTCTGCGGCAAGAGATTTCACGTCACAACCATCTTCGACGAAGGACTCGTCCATGAGACTGCTGGTCAAGCCGGCCCTCCTCGCCGTCACCGTCGCGCTGGCCCTGTCGGGTTGCGTTGCGGGGGAGAGCACCCAACCGAGTGCCGGCACGCGTGCGGCCGGCAACGACGGCGGCACCCTGAACATCGACTTCGCGACCTACAACCCACTGAGCCTCGTCATCAAGCAGAAGGGCTGGCTCGAGGACGCGCTCGCCGACGACGGAATCTCCGTGAAGTGGGTGCAGTCGGCGGGCTCCAACAAGGCGAACGAAGCGCTGCGCGCCGGTGCGGTGGACGTCGGCTCGACGGCAGGCTCGGCCGCACTGCTCGCCAAGGCCAACGGGTCGCCGATCCAGACCATCGACATCTACTCCCAGCCGGAGTGGTCCGCCCTCGTGGTGCCGGCGGAATCCGACATCAAGAGCGTCTCCGACCTTGCGGGCAAGCAGGTCGCGGCGACCAAGGGCACGGACCCGTACTTCTTCCTGCTGCAGTCGTTGGAGGCGAACGGTGTCGACCCGGCGGACGTGACGGTCCAGAACCTCCAGCATGCCGACGGCTGGTCCGCGCTCGCCAACGGGAGCGTCGACGCCTGGTCCGGCCTCGACCCGATCATGGCCGCCGCGGAGCAGAAGGGCGCCCGCCTGCTCTACCGCAACGTCGACTTCAACACCTACGGCTTCCTCAACGCCCGGGAGTCCTTCATCGCCGAGCAGCCGGACGTCGCACAGACCGTCGTCGACGTGTACGAGTACGCCCGGGCCTGGGCGTTGGAGAACCCCGCTGAGACGGCGCGGATCCTGGCGGACGTCGCCGGCATCGAGCCGGCCGTGGCCGAGAAGGTCATCGAGCGGACCAACCTCGCGGTCGACCCGGCGCCCGGGAAGGCGCAGCAGGACGTGCTGGAGCGGGTGGGACCCGCCTTCGTCGAGACCGGTGACGTCGCCAGCCAGAGCGACGTCGACCAGGCTCTCAGCACGCTGTTGAACGACACGTTCGTCCGCGCGGCGGATCCGAGCAGGGTTCAGCCGTGACCTCGGTCAGCATCCGAGATCGGCATTCCGTCAACGCCGGCGGCGTACCGCTGACGTCCCGACGGTGGTTCCGGGTCGTCGGCGCGGCCCTGGTCCCGGCGGCCCTGCTGCTGTTGTGGCAGCTGACCACCGCTGCCGGGGTCTTCTCGCCGGTGCAGCTGCCCTCGCCGGCATCCGTGTACGCCGCGGCGCTGGACCTGCTCCAGCGCGGCGAGCTGGGGTACCACGTCGCCATCTCGAGCCAGCGGGTCGTCGTCGGCTTCCTCATCGGTGCCGGGCTCGGTGTCGCCGCCGGTGCGCTGGTCGGCCTGTCCCGGCTGTCCGAGGTCCTGCTGTCCGGAACGGTCGCCGCCATCAGGGCTGTTCCGTCGCTGGCGTGGGTCCCGCTGCTGATCCTGTGGTTGAAGATCGGGGAGACGTCGAAGATCACGCTGATCGCGATCGGCGCCTTCTTCCCCGTCTACACCACCGTTGCGACGGCGCTGAGGCACGTGGACCCGGCTCTGGTGGAGGCCGGTCGCGCCTTCGGTCTTCGGGGCCCGACGCTGTTCGCCACGGTGCAGCTACCGGCCTCGCTGCCCTCCGTCGTCTCCGGGCTGCGGCTCGCCCTGGCCCAGGCTTGGCTGTTCCTCGTCGCCGCTGAGCTGATCGCCTCGGCGATGGGGCTCGGCTTCCTACTCACGGACTCCCAGAACAACGGCCGCACCGACCGGCTCCTGCTCGCCATCGTCCTGCTGGCCCTGCTCGGCAAGCTCAGTGACGCCCTGCTGGGGGTCTTCGAACGGTGGGCGCTGCGCAGATGGGCCTGACCTCACCACAGCTCGAAAGGAAGCATCGATGACCGACCGGAAGTTCGGCTTTCGCACGAGGGCGCTGCACGCCGGCGGGACGCCGGACGCCACCACCGGTGCGCGTGCCGTTCCCGTGTACCAGACCACTAGCTTCGTGTTCGAGAACACCGCGGACGCCGCGAGCCTGTTCGCGCTGCAGAAGTACGGAAACATCTACTCCCGCATAGGAAACCCGACCGTTGCCGCGTTCGAGGAGCGGATTGCGTCCTTGGAGGGAGGCATCGGGGCGGTCGCGACCGCGTCCGGGATGTCGGCGGAGTTCCTCACCTTCGCGGCGCTGGTCGGCTCGGGTGACCACATCGTGGCCGCTGCGTCGCTCTACGGCGGCACGGTGACCCAGCTCGACGTGACCCTGCGCCGCTTCGGCGTCGACACCACGTTCGTGCCCGGCACCGACCCGGCTGACTATGCAGCGGCCATCCGCGACACCACCAAGTGCGTGTACGCCGAGGTGGTCGCCAACCCGTCCGGTGAGGTCGCGGACATCTCCGGACTGGCCGCGGTCGCGCACGACGCCGGCATCCCGCTGGTGATCGACGCCACGGTCGCGACGCCCTACCTGGTCCGGCCCATCGAGCACGGCGCCGACATCGTCGTCCACTCGGCGACGAAGTTCCTCGGCGGCCACGGGACGACGCTCGGCGGCGTCGTCGTCGAGTCCGGCACCTTCGACTGGGGCAACGGCAAGTTCCCGTCGATGACCGAGCCGGTGCGGTCCTACGGCGACGTCCGCTGGTGGGACAACTTCGGCGAGTACGGGTTCCTGACGAAGCTGCGCTCCGAGCAGCTGCGCGACATCGGGCCCGCGTTGTCGCCCCAGGCCGCGTTCCAGCTGCTCCAGGGCGTCGAGACGCTTCCGCAGCGGATGGACGCCCACCTGTCGAACGCCCGCGCCGTCGCGGAATGGCTCCAGGCCGATCCCCGGGTCGCCTGGGTCAACTGGGCCGGGCTGCCGGGCCACCCGCACCACCAACGTGCGCGCCGCTACCTGCCCCTGGGGCCGGGGGCGGTCTTCGCGTTCGGTGTCGCGGGGGGCCGCCCGGCCGGCCAGCGGTTCATCGAGTCGCTCGAGCTCGTCAGCCACCTGGCCAACATCGGCGACTCCCGGACCCTCGTGCTGCACCCGGCGTCCACGACCCACCAGCAGCTCACCACCAAGCAGCTGGAGGAGGCCGGGGTGGGTGCGGACCTCGTACGCATCAGCGTGGGGCTGGAGGACGTCGAGGACATCCTGTGGGACCTCGACCAGGCGTTGGCAGCAGCAT
>JASBSH010000355.1 GCA_030149025.1 Actinomycetales bacterium
ACCTCCCGCTCCCCGACACGGATTCCCGAGCGGCGCGCAGCGACTCCTTCAGGGAGCCCATGGTGGCGAGGACGGCGGTCGGTTCGTACCCGCAGTGCGCCATGCAGTTGGCGCAGCGCGGGTCCTTGCCGCGGCCGTAGCTGTCCCAGTCGGTCGTCTCGACCAGAACGGCGTAGGTCTGCGTGTAGCCGTCCGCCATCAGGTAGCAGGGCCGCTGCCATCCGTTCAGCGAGTAGCTGGGGATCCCCCAGGCGGTGCAGGGGAAGTCGACCTTGCCCTCGAGGAAGTCGAGGAACAGCGGCGAGTGGTTCAGCCGCCACCGATGCCGGTTGCCCCCGGCGAACGCCTTGCGGAACAACTCTCGCGTCTCGGTCACGCCGAGGAAGTGCTCCTGGTCAGGCGCCTTGGAGTACGCGTAGGCGGGCGAGATCATCATCTGGTCGACGTGCAGGTCGTCGTTCAGGTAGTCGAGCACCTCGATGACGCTCTGCGGGCTGTCAGTGTTGAAGAATGTCGAGTTCGTCGTCACACGGAAGCCCTTGTCCTGCAGCCACTTCACTGCCGCCACGGCCTCGTCGAAGACGCCCTCCCGGCACACCGAGGCGTCGTGGCGCTCGCGCAGGCCGTCGATGTGCACCGTGAACGCGAAGTAGCGGGACGGACGGAAGTCGAACTTGTCCCACCACTTGCGGACGAGCAGTGCGTTGGTGCAGAGGAAGACGTACTTCTTCCGGGCGACGAGCTGATTGACCATCTCGTCGACCTGGGGGTGCATGAGCGGCTCCCCGCCGGCGATCGACACCATCGGCGCCCCGCACTCCTCGATCGCCGCGACCGCCTGCTCGACCGGCATCCGGCGGCTCAGTACGTGTGCGGGGTGCTGGATCTTCCCGCAGCCGGCGCATGCGAGGTTGCAGGCGAACAGGGGCTCCAGCTCGACCAGCAGCGGGAACTTCGTCCTTCCTCGAAGACGTTGCTTCGCGAGGTAGCTCCCGATCCTGAGCGACTGCCTCAGCGGCATGGCCATGACGCATCAACCTCCTGGTGATGCCGGTACTCGTTGTTCGGGTCAAGGGGGGCGCGTGGCTGCAGCACCGGCACGAGTGCGCGAACGGTCTCGGCGAGGGACTGCAGGGCCGTCCGAACGGCGTACAGCGTGGACGGGTGTAGCAGCGGACGACCGGCCGGGTCCGCGATCACGCGGATGACGCAGTGCGAACGGGCCGGGACCTGGAGCAGCCACGCCGTCTCGAGGTCGACGGCCATGGCACCGTCCAGGCCGCTCACCGCTCGACGCCCGCCGAGGACCGGCCGGTCGACGGTCACCAGCGCCCCCGTCCGGGCCGGGACGCCGCGGGACCGCAGCGCGTCCGAGATCTCTTGTGCTGCTGGTAGTTCGGTCGGCGACGACGACCGCTCGCCCCGGCTCCCGGCGTACCAGACCCGATCGGCGACGACGACGTCACCGGTACGAAGACCGGGGTCGACACCTCCCGCGATACCGGCGATCACGAGGACGCCGGCACGCACGGCCGCCAAGGACCTCGCCACCCGCGACGCCCGGCCGCGTCCGGTTCCGGTGCGCACGACACGCTGGTCGTCGTGCCCGGGCAGCGCGGCCCGGACCGCACGCGCCTCCGCTCGCATCGGTGTCAGCCACATGACCGCGTTTGCTGCGGTCGCAGGCGTGAACCGGGATTTCATGATCACCACTTGGAGTCTCCGCCATCCTCGACGTCGTGATCATGCACTTCCGCGCGAGGCCGCGTGTGCGGAACTGCATGATCACGAGTTGGAGGGGGTGCTGGGGCGTTGAGGATCCGGCCCAGGGCGGTGATGGGGAAGACGATGCGATAGAGGCGGTAGTCGAGATAGAAGTCGCCGGGGAAACCGGTTCCGGTGAAACGGTTCTCGTCCCAGCCTCCGTCGTCACGCTGGTGGTCCAGCAGCCACTCGATGCCACGAGTAGCGGCGGGCGAACCGCTCTCGCCTGCGGCGTGCAGCGCGAGCAGCGCCCACGCGGTCTGCGACGGGGTCGACTCCCCCCGGCCCACCCAGCCGGGGTCGGTGTAGGAGCGCATGTCCTCCCCCCAGCCGCCGTCGGCATTCTGGTGCCGGGTCAGCCAGTCCACAGCGCGCCGCACCGGGGCGGCGTCCGGTCCGATGCCCATGGCGACCAACGCGGGGACGGCCGCCCCAGTGCCGTACACGTGGTTGGCACCCCAGCGGCCGAACCACGACCCGTCGTCCTCCTGCGCATCGAGCAGCCAGCGCAGGCCGCGCTGAGCGGCAGATGTTCCACCGAGGACCTCCCTGGCGAGCATCTCCAGGACGTGCGCTGTGACGTCGGCGCTGGGCGGGTCGGTGACGGCACCGAAGTCGGAGAACGGCAAGCGGGCGACCAGCCTGCTGGTGTTGTCGGCGTCGAAGGCGGCCCAGCCGCCGTCCTTGGACTGCATGCCGAGCACCCACCAGGTCGCGCGTTTCGCGGCCGCGTCGACCGACCTGCTGTCCGCGCCTGAGGAGGACCACTTCCGCAGGGCCAGAACGACTTCGGCGGTGTCGTCGATATCCGGGTAGTGGTCGTTGTCGAACTCGAAGGCCCACCCCCCGGCGGGCGTGCCCGGACGCCGCACCGCCCAGTCCCCCCTGACGCGGATCTCCTCACCCAACAACCAGCGTGACGCCCGGGCCAAAGCCGGGTGGCCGGCGTCCACACCGGCGTCTCCGAGCGCGACGAGCGCCAGCGCGGTGTCCCAGACCGGCGACTGGCACGCCTCGATCCAGCGGACCGGCCCGTCCGGCCCGTCCTCGCGCACGGTGAACCGGTCCCAGCCGGCCAGGCCGCGCGAGAGCACCGGATGGTCGAGCGGGTAGCCGGCGGCGTGCAGGGCCATCAGCGAGTACACCCACGGCGGCTGGATGCCGCCCCACGACCCGTCGGCCTCCTGCCGCTCGATGATCCACCCCACCATCCGGCGAACCGCGTTCTCCCGCAAGCGTCTGAGCGGTCGGCGTTCGTACACCCGCAGAGCCGCGTCGAGGCCGTCGAAGACCGACCGGCCTCTCGGGACCGGCCTGCCGGACCGGAGCTCGTCGACCTTGACGCCGAGGTCTTTGCGCGGGCGGAGCGCGCCGAGCACGGTGAGCGGCGCCACCGTCTGCCTTGCCCAGCAGGCGAAGTAGTAGAGGTTCAGCGGCATCCACGGGGGCATGAACACCATCTCCGGGGGCAGTGCGGGCAGGTCCTCCCATCGCCACTGCCCGAACAGCGCCAGCCAGAACCGGGTGAACACGCGCGTGCGTTCCAGACCGCCGTGATCGAGGACGACGTCACGCGCGCGCCGCATGTGGGTCGCGTCGGGTGGGTCGCCGGCGAGGCGCAGGGCGATATAGGCCTCGGCGGTGGTGGACGGGTCGGCGGGGCCGCCACGGAAGTTCGCCCACGACCCGTCGTCACGCTGCTTGCTGCGGATCCAGCGTGCCGCAGCCTGTGTGGCGGTCTCGGTGCGTATGCCGAGGAACTGACGCATCATCAGGTCTTCGGCGTCCATGGTCACGTTGGTCTCCATCAGGCCGCGCCACCAACCGTCCGGGTCCTGCTGTGACAGCAGATGGGCGACGGCCCTCTCCAGCGCCTCGCGCCCACGGGCCTCCAGGCCCGCTGCGGTAAAGGTGCTCTGCTCAGTGCGCTCAGCGGTCACGGCCGCACAACCTCCCGGTGATCGTCGCCAGCTCCTCCACCACGTCCGGCGCGGCGCCGGCCCTCTCCGGAGCCGACAACGCCGCCAGGGCCGCGTCGGACTCCTCGCGGGCCAACCGTTCGGCGACGTCGCGGCCACCCGCCTCCTCCACCAGGGCGGCCGCCGTCTGCAGGTCGTCCTCGGTCAAGGGGTCGGTGGACTGATAGAGCTCACGCAGTCGCCGCGCCGCCGGGGTGGCCGACTGCAGGGCCGCCACCACCGGGACGGACTTCTTCCGCGAGGCGATGTCGGAACCCGCGGGCTTACCCGTGCGCCCCGGGTCACCCCAGATGCCGAGCAGGTCGTCGGTGACCTGGAAGGCGAGCCCGAGGTGGGAGCCGAACTCCGCCAGGCCGAGAACGAGGGCGGCCGGTGCGTCGACCAGCACGGCACCCAGGCAGGCCGAGCAGGCGATCAGGGCTCCGGTCTTGTCCTCGGCCATCCTCAGGCACTCCGCGAGCGTGACGTCGGCGCGGGACTCGAACGCCAGGTCGGAGGTCTGGCCCGCGATGAGGCGGCGGGTGGCTGTGGTCAGGCACCGGGTGGCCCAGCCGGCCGTCGGTGAGGCCGCCTCGGAAAGGATCTCGTGGGCGAGGGAGAGCAGACCGTCGCCAGCCAGGATCGCGGCCGGTACGCCGAACACCGACCAGGTGGTCGGCCTGTGCCGCCGCTCCACGTCACCGTCCATGACGTCGTCGTGCAGCAACGAGAACTCGTGGACGAGCTGGCAGGCGACCGCGGCAGGGACGGCGTCCTGCTCGTCCTGGCCGGCCGCCCGTGCCGACAGCAGCGCGAGCAACGGCCGCACCTGCTTGCCGCCCGCTCCCGCCGGGAGCTCGGCACCGTCCGCATCGACGAACCCGAGGTGGTAGCGGCAAACGTGGGCGGTGGCTTCGTCGAGCCGGTCGACCGCGGCACGTAGCGCCGGCTCCACCAGGGTGGTCAGCGCCCCGCTCGACGGTGGGCTGGCCGTCCTCATGTGAGCACCTCCCTCTTCTCGTGCGGTTTCTCTTGCGGTTTCTCGTGCGGTGACGCCGCGGACCGGGGAAGGCCGAGTGCCTGCGCGGCTGCTAGACCGCTGCGGACGGCGCCCTCCGTCGTGTCGGGATAGCCGGTCGCCGTCCACGCCCCGGCGAGCACGAGGCCGGGCCAACGCGTCCGGGTGGCGGGCCGGATGGCGGCGGTTCCGACCCCCTGGCGGAAGGTGGCCTGCGGCTCCCGGGTGACGAAGGCGTCCAGCACCCTGGCGCCACGGGCTTGCGGGAACAGCTGAGACAGCGCGGTGAGGTAGCGGGCCATCAGGTCCGAGCTCCGCCACGCGATCTCGTCGTCGGCGCCGGACAGGGAGACGACCAGGTACTGCCCCGGCCCTCCGGCGGCTCTGGTCCGGTCGAACACCCACTGCACCGGTGTCCGGACGCCGGCCGCGAACGGCAACGTGGTCACCGGCCGGTCGTACCGCACGTGCACGTTGACGATCGGTGACGCCGCCAGGGCCGCCCAGCGTTCGCGGTCCGGGGCGGCGGCCTCCGGCAGCAGTCGCGCCGCCTGCTGGTGCGGGACGGCGACGACGACCGCGTCCGCGGTGAGGTCGCCGTCGGTGGTGCGGACGAGCGGCGCAGAGGCGTCCTCCGTGAACGTGAGAACCCGGCAGCCCGTACGCACCTCGACGCCCGCGCGAGTCAGCGCTCGTCGAGCGGGCCCGTCGTACAAGTCAGCGAGGGGCACCTGCGGGACGGCGATGTCCGCCGCCGTGACGTCGTCCAGCAGCGCCGTTCGGAAGACCTTGGCCGCCAGGGCGAGGGACGCCTCCCCCGGCTCCAGGTTGAGCGCGGGCAGGCAGATCAGGCGCCACAGCGCCTCGACCGCGTCCTCGCTCTGGCTGTGCTCGCTCAGCCAGTCGCCGAAGGTGCGGCCGTCGTTCGCGGGGTCGTCGGGGTCGACGTGGCGCAGAGCCAGCGCCGCCCGGCAGGCCGACAGCCGGTCGGCTGGGCTGAGCAGGCGGTAGCCGAGCAGTGCCGGCAGCAGGTGCGACGGAGCCGGCCCGCGCCGGCCGCGTCGCAGCCACACGGGCGCGTGGCCGGGCCGCAGGACGGGGACGGCGAACCGCGGCTGCACGGGGACGTCGCCCGACACCCCGAGACGCTCCAGCAGGGCGCGGTGGGCGGTGTAGCAACGGAGCAGGACGTGCTGGCCGGTGTCCACCAGCCAGCCGTGGCGGGAGAAGGAGTACGTCGCCCCACCGAGCCGGGTACGTGCCTCGAGGAGCGTGGTCCGCCATCCCCTGTCGGCCAGGTCCAGAGCGGCCGTGATGCCGGCCAGACCGCCGCCGGTCACGATGACGTGGGCCCGGCCCGGTGCCGGCGCGGACGGCGTCATGCGGCTCGCCTGCTCAGCGCTCGGACGGCGACGGCGAGCTTCGCCGGGGTCGTCAGCGACAGCCGCGTCCCCCGGACGAGGTCCGGGTCGGCGGCGATCCGGACGAGCAGCCGGTGGTAGATGCCGGCCATGGCGGCGGTACACGCGGCGCTGCGGTGGTCGAGGAGGGGCAGCAGCGCGAGCCCGGTCTCGTACCAGCGTTCGGCGCGCGCAGCCTCGAACCGCACCAGCGCGCGGAACCGCGCGGGAGCATCCGCCACCCGGCCGCGGGAATCGAGCTCGATGGTGCACCCGAACCGGTCCAGGTCCTCCGCCGGCAGGTACACGCGCCCGGCGAGCCGGTCCTCGCGGATGTCGCGCAGGATGTTCGTCAGCTGCAGGGCGACGCCCAGGGCGTCGGCGAGCGGCCGCGCGGCGTCCGGGTCGGCGGGTCCGTAGATGGCAGTCGACAGCCGGCCGACCGAGCCTGCCACCCACCTGCAGTACCGGTGCAGCTCCTCGAAGGTGGCATACCTCGGCACGGTGACGTCGGCCCGGCAGCCCTCGACGATCTCGCCGAAGGCGCTGACCGGCAGCCGGAACCGGCGCACGGCATCGGCGACGGCCACGGCCACGGGGTCGTCCGGGTCGGGCGCGTCCGGCAGCCGGTGCAGCCGGGAGTCGAGAGCGTCGAGCCGGCGCAGCTTCTCGTCGGCGGGCAGCGCTCCGTCGCCGATGTCGTCGATCCGTCGGGCCATCGCGTAGACGGCGGACAGGGCCTGCCGCTTCGGGCCCGGCAGCAGACGGATGCCGTAGGAGAAGTTGCGCGCCTCGCGCCTGGTGATCTGCTCGCAGGCGGCGTAGGCGGTGCGCACGTCGAGGGCGCTCATCCCGGGCTCCGTACCGATGCCCTCAGCCAGGCGCGGGCGATGTCGGCGCGCCCGGGTTTCGGCGGCGCGGGGAGGGGGTCGTAGCCGGCCAGAGCAAGGGACCGCGCAGCCGCCCGGCCCCCGGCGACGTAGCCGGAGACGGCGACCCTGGCCCAGCCGCTGAGGGC
>JASBSH010000303.1 GCA_030149025.1 Actinomycetales bacterium
TCGACCGCAGCCTTCTCCACGGCAGGGTCCACCCGCTGGATCGCGGTGTGCAGGTCGGCAGTCAGCGGGTTCGGCTCCGTCGTCGTGAACTTGTTGACGCCGACGACAATGTCCTCGCCGGCCTCGATCCGCTTGCGCCGCACTGCATGCGAGGCGACGAGCGCCTGCTTCATGTAGCCGGACTCGACCGCCGCGACGGCTCCGCCCATCTCCTCGATCTTGGCGAGCTCGGCCTTCGCACCCTCGATGATCGACGCCACCTTCGCCTCGACCACCGGCGAGCCGTCGAAGAGGTCGTCGTACTCGAGCAGGTCCGACTCGTAGGCCAGCACCTGCTGGATGCGCAGGCTCCACTGCTGGTCCCATGGCCGGGGCAGGCCGAGAGCCTCGTTCCACGCCGGCAGCTGGACGGCGCGGGCGCGGGCCTTCTTCGACAGCGTCACGGCGAGCATCTCGAGCACGATCCGCTGGACGTTGTTCTCCGGCTGCGCCTCGGTCAGCCCGAGCGAGTTCACCTGCACCCCGTAGCGGAAGCGGCGCTGCTTCGGGTCCGTCACCCCGTACCGCTCGCGGGTCAGCTCGTCCCACAGCTCGACGAAGGCGCGCATCTTGCACATCTCCTCGACGAACCGCACGCCCGCGTTGACGAAGAAGGAGATCCGGCCGACCACGTCGCCGAACCGCTCGGGCGGCACCTGCCCGGAGTCACGGACGGCGTCCAGGACGGCGATGGCCGTGGCGAGCGAGAACGCAACCTCCTGAACGGGAGTCGCCCCCGCCTCCTGCAGGTGGTAGCTGCAGATGTTGATCGGGTTCCACTTCGGAACGGCCGACACCGCGTAGGCCACCATGTCGGTGATCAGCCGCAGGCTCGGCCCGGGCGGGAAGACGTAGGTCCCCCGCGACAGGTACTCCTTGATGATGTCGTTCTGGGTGGTGCCCGCGAGCGCCGCCGGGTCCGCGCCCTGCTCCTCCGCCACGACCTCGTAGAGCGCCAGCAGCCACATCGCCGTCGCGTTGATGGTCGTCGAGGTGTTCATCTCGGCGAGCGGGATGCCGTCGAACAGCTGGCGCATGTCCCCGACGTGGGAGATCGGCACGCCGACCTTGCCCACCTCACCGCGGGCGAGCGGATGGTCCGGGTCGTAGCCGGTCTGGGTTGGCAGGTCGAACGCCACTGAGAGGCCGGTCTGCCCCTTCTCCAGGTTGCGGCGGTACAAGGCGTTGGACTCGCGGGCACTGGAGTGGCCCGCGTAGGTGCGCATCACCCAGGGACGGTCGCGGTGCACTTCGGTCACGGATCCTCCTCGCGGCCAGTTGGGTGGACGTTACCCACGGGTCAACCCCGCCGGCAGTCCTGCGGCCCGTGAGCGTGGTCACCCCAACGAAGGTGCACCCGGGTCACCCCCTCACGCATGCAGTCAGGGCAAAGGCCGCGTCCCTGGTTTGCTCACCGGACCTTCGGTTCCCGGCCGCCCGGACCGCAGGTTCGGTGAGTAACGCCGGGGTGGGTGAGCAAAGGGTCAGTAGGAGTAGAAGCCCTTGCCGGTCTTGCGGCCCAGGTCGCCGGCGGTCACCATGCGGGCCAACAGCTCCGGCGGGGCGAACTTCGGGTCGTGCGTCTCGGCGTAGATGTTCTCGGTGGCGTGCCGCAGGATGTCCACGCCGGTCAGGTCGGCGGTGGCCAGCGGCCCCATCGCGTGGCCGAACCCGAGCTTGCACGCGGTGTCGATGTCCTCGACCGTCGCGACGCCCGACTCCACGAGCTTGACGGCCTCCACCACCAGCGCGGCGATGAGGCGGGTGGTCACGAAGCCGGCGACGTCGCGGTTCACCACGATGCAGGTCTTGCCCACCGACTCGGCGAACTTCCTCGCCCGGGCCAGCGTCTCGTCGCTGGTCTTGTACCCCCGGACCAGCTCGCAGAGCTGCATCATCGGCACCGGCGAGAAGAAGTGGGTGCCCACCACCGACTCCGGGCGCTGTGTCGCGGCGGCGATCCGCGTGATCGGGATGGCGGACGTGTTCGTCGCGAGCACCGCCTCGGGCCGGGCGATGCGGTCGAGCTCGGCGAACACCTCGGTCTTCACGTCGAGCCGCTCGAACACGGCCTCGACCACGATGTCGGACTCTGCTGCTGCGCCCAGGTCCGTCGTCAGGGAGATCCGCTCGAAAGCCGCATCCGCGTCGTCCTGGGTCGTCGTGCCCTTCGCCACGAACCGCGCGAGCGACTTGGCGACCGTCTCGCGCCCACGTGCCGTCGCGTCGTCCGACACGTCACGAAGGACGACGCTCCAGCCGGCCTGGGCGGCGACCTGCGCGATACCGGACCCCATGAGACCGGCTCCGATGACGGCAACTGTGGGCATCGATGCTCCCTGCTGGTTTCGACTGGTTCCGACTGGTTGGACTGCTACGTCTGGTGACGGCCTTCGGCTCTCGTCCGGTGCGGTTCGGTGCCCGAGCCTACTGATGGGCGGGAGGTCGGTTTTCGGCCTGTCTTTCGACGTGACTGCGGTGCGGCGCGGTGCCACGCTGTCTGTTTGGAGGTCACATGTCAGGCCTGGCGAACTTCGTCGCAGCTTTGGTGGTGCTCGGCGTGCTCATGCTGCTGCTTCGCTGGACGTTCTCGCGCGGCCACTCGCTCGTCGAGTCCCCACCGCGGGTCGGCCAGCCGGACGAGTACGGCCTGCTCGTGCCGGTGGCGGAGCCGAAGACCTTCATCGAGGCCGAGATGATCGCGGCCCGGCTACGGGACGGCGGGCTCCGGGCGACGTTGGCACCCACGCTGGAGGGCCCCCGTGTGCTGGTCTTCGAGTCCGAGCGGGAGCGGGCGCTGAAACTGCTCGCGGGCTGACGGCGCGCGACCGTAGAGTCTGCGCCTTGTGAGCCGCGTCGTCGAGGCAGTGTTCCCGGCCCGGATGGGGACGTCGTTCCGCTGGCTCGTCGGCTCCTCCTGGATCAGCAACCTCGGTGACGGCCTCGCCCTGGCCGCGGGGCCCCTGCTGATCGCCTCCCAGACGAAGGACCCGTTGCTCGTCGCGCTGGCCGGCCTGCTCCAGCGCCTGCCGTGGCTCGTCTTCGGGCTCTACGCCGGGGTCCTGGCCGACCGCCTGGACCGCCGGGTGCTGGTGGTGACGGTCGACCTGATGCGTGCCTTCGTCCTCGCGGTGCTGGCGACGACGGTCGTGACCGGCCACGTCAACATCCTCCTCGTGCTGTCCGCGATGCTGCTGCTCGGCATCGCCGAGGTGTTCGCGGACACCACGACCGGGACGCTGCTGCCGATGGTCGTCGAGAAGCGGGACCTGGGGATCGGCAACGCCCGGCTGATGGCGGGCTTCCTCACGACCAACCAGCTGATCGGCCCGGCCCTCGGGGCCGGGCTCTTCGCCGCCGGCATGGCGTTGCCGTTCCTCACGCAGGCGGTCTGCGTCGCACTCGGTGCGGTGATGATCTGGCGGATGCGCCTACCGGCGCTCGCGCGAACGGGTCGACCGTCGAGCCGCTCGCACCTACGCCGCGACATCGCGGAGGGCTTCCGCTGGACCTGGAACAGCCCACCGGTTCGCACCCTGACCCTCACCATCGTCACGTTCAACGTCACGTTCGGCGCGGCCTGGTCGGTGCTCGTCCTGTACGCCGAGGAGCGCCTCGGGCTCGGCGCGGTCGGCTTCGGCCTGCTGACCACCGTGAGCGCGCTGGGCGGCATCCTCGGGACGGCGTCGTACGACTGGCTCGAACGGCGGGTCAGCCTCGGCAACATCATGCGGGTAGGCCTGCTGATCGAGACCTTCACGCACCTAGGTCTGGCGCTCACCACGACCGCTTGGGTCG
>JASBSH010000308.1 GCA_030149025.1 Actinomycetales bacterium
TGCTCGAGCATCCGCCGGAGCTTCTTCGTGCCCTCCCGCACGTGCAGCTCGCCGAGCTCGGGGAACCGGATGGTCTTCGGCCCGGTCGGGCGCACCGGACTGGTCGCGCCCTCCTTGTATCTGGCGCGGAGCCGGAACGCCGGCGCGGTCTTGTGCTTCGACTTGAACCGTGGGAACCCGGCCGCCTTCCCGGCCCGCTCGCCCTTAGGGGAGTTGGACCAGTTCGCCAGTGCCTGCGCGGCGTTCACCGACGCGGTCTCGAACACGTCAGCGGACACCTCACCCCGCCAGATGAGCCCACGGGTCCCGTCTTCGTTCACCACAGCCGTCGGGTCGCGGCCGTCCTTCCACGCGTTCATATGGTTGATGAACGACACCTTCGACCACGACAACGCCGGCGTCAGCTCCGCCTCCGGAACGCCGTAGGTCCTCTCAGCGGCGCGCTGAGCGAGGTTCGCCTGCACCCGACCGATCTGGTGGTTGAACGCCAACCGCGAGGCCCCTGCATGTTGCAGCAACACCTGCTCGTGCGCGTCGCCGACGTCCAAGGTGAACCGGAACGACATCGAACGCGTCAACGGCACACCGGTGTGAGACAACAGCGCCCCGCTGACGTCTGGTGCCTGCGCCGGTGCCATGCCGCTGATCGTGCCGTCCACCACCGACAGCGCAGCCTCGAGTACGGGACACACCCAGTAAGGTCCAAGGCCGTGCGCGCCATCCAGATCACCGAGTTCGGCGGACCGGAGAAGCTCTCGCTCGCCGAGCTCCCCGAGCCCGTTGCCGGCGATGAGCTGGTCGTCATCGACGTCGACGCCGCCGGAGTCAACTTCGCCGACATCCACCAGATCGCGGACACCTACCTGGCTCCGCAGCGGCTCCCCCTGGTCCCCGGCCTGGAAGTGGTCGGCCGGCGCCGGACGGACGGGGCGCGCGTCGTCGCCCTGACCGCGAGCGGCGGGTACGCGGAGACGGCGGTCGCGCACCCGTCGACGGTCTTCGAGCTGCCGGACGACGTCGACGACGCCCAGGCGCTCGCACTCGTCATCCAGGGCACGACCGCCTGGCACCTCCTGCGCACCAGCACCCGGATGCAGCAGGGCGACAGCGTCGTCGTGCATGCCGCAGCGGGCGGCGTCGGCTCCCTCGCTGTCCAGCTCGCCAGCCACTGGGGTGCCGGACGGGTTATCGCGACCGCCTCGTCGGATGAGAAGCGGGAGCTGGCGGTCGATCTGGGCGCGGACGTGGCCGTTGACGTCTCCGCATGCGAGAGCGCGGACGACGTCAGGCAGCTCCTCCTGGACGCCGGCGGCGGCGCCCCGGTCGACGTCGTGCTGGAGATGACGGGTGGCAAGGTCTTCGACGGCTCCCTGGCCGCTCTGGCCCCCTTCGGCCGGTTGGCCACGTACGGGGCAGCCTCGGGCACAGCCCCGAGGCCGGTGCAGCCGCAGGAGCTGATGGGCGGGTCTCGGACGGTCGCGGGCTTCTGGCTCGTCGACGCGTCGCGGCTGCCGGGCGGCCTGGGGGCGGCGATGGACGAGCTGCTGTCGCTGACGGCGTCCGGACGGCTCCGGCCCGTGCTCGGCGGCAGGTACGCGCTGGAGGACGCGCCGCGGGCCCACGAGGACCTGGCGACGCGGAGGACCACGGGCAAGCTGGTGCTCGACGTCCGGCCCGCCCTCGCCGGCGGCTCACGCTGATGTGCTTGACCCCGGGGAAGACTACGGTGAAGTGGTGACACGGCTCCACCTGCCCCGCGCGCCGCGGCGCCGCGGCGAAGGGCATCAGCAGGAGCAGCAGGTGTACCGGGTCACCGACGC
>JASBSH010000310.1 GCA_030149025.1 Actinomycetales bacterium
GAACGAAGTCACCGTACCCGCCTCTCACGAGGCCAGGATCACGAAAAGTGTTATCGCTCGGAGCGCTGGGCTTGCCATTCCGCCAGGATGCGGTCGACGTCGCTGCGGACCTTACTGCGGGCAGCCGCCCGCGGCACCCCCGACATGAGGAGCTCGTCGTAGTTCGTGTCGGCGTGCCTGACCGCCGCGATCACCGCGAGCCGTACTGCCTCAAGATCGAGCTCACGCCCCGCCCGGGTCCGGCCGACCCGGCCGCTGCCCCGGGCGCCCGCGTGCCGCGCGATGCGCTCGGCTCGTTCCGGGGGACAACCGGGGAACTGCGTGCGCACGGCCGCTGCGAGGTCGGCGACGAACCGGTCGTCGGCGGCCGCGCGTCGCTCTTCGTCCCGCTGGCGTCGGCGTTCACGCAGCTCGGCGTCGGCCAGGCACTCGGCTTCGGCTTGTTCGAGCGCGTCGGTCTCGACGAGAAGGCCTTGCCTCTCGTATCGCTTGCGCGAGCGGCTCCATCGCACGACGACCGCCGACAAGCGACTGGCCTTCTTGGCCCGCCGGGTCAGTGCGGCGTCGCCCGCCGGGAGGAACTCGAGATGGCCGAGGTCGACGCAGTCCAGGCAGAGGGGCCCCGCGTCGTCCATCATCAGGAAGTCGCCCGCAGCGAACTCGGCACCACAGCCGGCGCACGGCCACGGCTTGCTCGCGGCAATCACGAGCAACTCGGGGGGACGGTTCTGCCGTTCGGCGAGCCGCTCGCGCTTGCGCTCGGACAGCTCCGGTGAGACCCAGTGCGTGCGGTAGGTCCGTTCGATGGCCGGCTTGCCGCTGGCGCTGAAGCGGAGCGGTCTGCGGTGACGGGTGCGTGCCACGTAGCCGGTTTCGGAGGGGCGAAGGCCCCGCTCCCGAGCCCAGCGAGTGAACTCGGTCATCGCGGTCGAGATCTTGCCGAGGCCCGCCTGCGTCACCTGTTCGAGGTTCGGGACGCGGCCCTGCTGCCACCGGTCGAGCTGACCGGGCGGGAGCCAGCCCAGGCCGAGCAGCACGTCGACGGGGCGGACGAAGTGCTGTTCGGCGAGGGTGCGCTCCGCGACCTCGCGAACCCGTCGCCGGATGTCCTGCGCGGCCACGGCTATTCGCTCACCGCACACCGCGGAGGAGCTCGGCGAGACGACCACCGATCACCGAGACAGCCGGTAGCGGTTCGCGGTCGAAGAAGGGCTTCTTGTAGCGCTGGAGCAGCTTCTCCCCGTCCCGGGACCAGGTGATGCCTGGCCGGCGCAGGAGTGCGCGGAAGACCGGGTCGGCGCCGTCGGGGTGACGCTGCACCAAGCGGCGGATCGCCAACGGCGAGACCGACTCGTCGCGGAGATATTCGTTCAGCTGGGCCAGTGCGGCGCGGTCCCGGGCCGGCGTGGCGTCGGCGAAGAGAGCATCGAGGCGGCCGAGGTCCCGGTAGATGAGTCCTTCGACCTCGTCGTAGATCACCGCGACGCTGTCGGCGTCCAGCAGATCGTCGGGGCAGCTCTTCGAGTGTGGAACGGGTGGCGTTGGTCCGTTTGGCCGCTCAGGGATCTCCACTTAACCGGAGTAGGTCGGCTCTGTGGTCGCGCTCGAGGGCGGTCGGGATTACCCGTGGTCGGTCGG
>JASBSH010000317.1 GCA_030149025.1 Actinomycetales bacterium
CAGACGGCGCATGATCTTCCCCGAGCGTGTCTTCGGCACCTCCGGGACCAGGACGACGCGGCGCGGCTTGGCGATGGGGCCGATCTGCTGCGCGACGTGCTCCACCAGGCTGGGGGACGTTTCGGCCGAGGCCGCGTTCCATGCGTCCAGGTCATCGGCGGGACCGGGCGGTACGGAGGGGACGACGAAGGCCACGACGGCCGACCCTGTGGTGGGGTCCGGAACACCGGTCACCCCGGCCTCCGCGACGTCCGGATGGCTCACCAGCGCGGACTCGATCTCGATCGTGGACAGGCGGTGACCCGAGACGTTGACCACGTCGTCGACGCGGCCGAGCACCCAGACGTCCCCGTCGGAGTCGTAGCGGGCGCCGTCACCGGCCAGGAAGTAGCCGCGCCCGGCGTAGGGGCGCCAGTAGGAGTCCCGGTACCTCTTCGCGTCTCCCCACACCGTCCGCGCCATCGCGGGCCACGGCTGGTCGATGACCAGGTATCCCCCTTCGCCCGGCGGCACCTCGTCGCCGCGGGCGTCGACCACCTTCGCCGAGACCCCGGGGAGCGGCCGTGAGGCCGAGCCGGGCTTCAGCGTCGTCACACCCGGCAGCGGCGCGATGATCGCCGCCCCGGTCTCGGACTGCCACCAGGTGTCGACGACGGGTGCACGGCCGCCGCCGATGTGGCGGTGGAACCACACCCAGGCCTCGGGGTTGATCGACTCCCCCACCGACCCGAGCAGCCGGATGCTGGAAAGGTCGTACTCGCGGGGCGGCCCGTCCGGGAACCACTTCATCAGCGTTCGGACGAGCGTGGGGGCGGTGTAGTAGGTGGTGACGCCGTAGCGCTCGATCACCTCGAAGTGCCGGGCCTGGTGAGGCGTTCCCGGCGTACCCTCGTAGAGAACCTGCGTGACACCGTTGGACAGCGGCCCGTACACGGCGTAGGTGTGCGCCGTCACCCAGGCGAGATCCGCGGTGCACCAATGGACGTCGTCCGGCTTGCTGTCGAACAGCGCCCAGTGGGTCCACGAGGCCTGTGTGAGGTAGCCACCCGTCGTGTGCAACAGCCCTTTCGGGCGTCCTGTGGTGCCGGAGGTGTAGATGATGAACAGCGGGTGCTCCGCGTCGAACGGCTGCGCATCGTGCACCGGCGACGCGCCGTCCACAACGTCGTGCCACCAGACGTCCCGGCCCGGCGTCCACGGAACGTCCTGCCCCGTGCGCCGGACGACGAGCACGTGCTGGACGTGGTCGAGGCCGGTCGTGGCGGCGTCCGCGATCTGTTTCGTGGCGACCGCACTTCCCCGCCGGTACTGCCCGTCGCTGGTCACCACGAGCTTGGCCCCTGTGTCCTGGATCCGGAATCGCACCGCCTCCGCGGAGAACCCGCCGAACACCAGGGAGTGCACCGCGCCGATGCGCGCGCAGGCCAGCGTCACGACGACGGTCTCGAGCAGCACCGGCAGGTGGATGACGACGCGGTCACCGGCCCGGATGCCCAGTGCCGTCAGCGCATTGGCCGCTTTGGCGACCTCGGCTTGCAGCTGCGCGAAGGTGCACGTGCGCCGGTCGCCGGGCTCACCCTCGACGTAGAAGGCGACCTTCTCACCGCGGCCGGCCGCCACGTGCCGGTCCACGCAGTTCACCGCGACGTTGAGCCGTCCCCCGGCGAACCACTCCACCCGCGGAACCGTCAGCTCACCGTCCGGCCCGCGCGTCGCCGGCTCCCACGTCAGGGCGGTGTGCCAGGGCTCCGCCCAGTCCAGGCGCCGCGCCGCCTGCTCCCAGAAGGTCACGGGGTCGGCGTTCGCGGACGCCCAGACATCTGGACCCACGTTGGCGTGGGCGGCGATCGCCTGCGGCGGAGGGAAACGGCGCCCCTCCGACAGCAGGTTCAGGATCGCCGAGCCGTTCGCGGAGCCGCTCCCGTGCCCAGGGCCGCTCACCGTGCCGCCCGCTGACTCAGCACCTGCTTCCGCGAGGAGACGACGCCGGTGTCGAAACCCGCCAGGTGCAGGCCGCCGTGGAACCGGGCGTGCTCGATCTTCAGGCACCGGTCCATCACGACGGTCAGACCGTGCTGCTCCCCCCGGCGCGCGACGTCCTCATGCCAGGAGCCGAGCTGCAGCCACAGCACGCTCGCCTGGACGGCGAGGGTCTCGTCGAGGACGCCGGGCAGGTCCTCGTGCCTGCGGAAGACGTCGACGAGGTCGGGCTTCTCCGGCAGGTCGGCCAGCGACGGGTACGCCTGGTGCCCGAGCACCGTCTTCGCGCGCGGGTTGACGAAGTACAGCCGGTAGGGCGACGACGACAGCAGGTAGGTGCCGACGAAGTAGGAGGCGCGCGCCGGGTTGTCCGAGGCCCCGACGATGGCCACCGACGTGGTGTCGTGCAGGATCCGTAGCCGCTCGGCGGCGGTTGGGCCCACCCAGGTCCGTCCGGTACTGCTCTGCTGGCTCATTCCACGCTCCGTTTCGAGGCTGCGGCCAACTCC
>JASBSH010000322.1 GCA_030149025.1 Actinomycetales bacterium
ACAGCACGTTCGTGGTGTCGATCTGGATGAACTCCTGGTGCGGGTGCTTGCGCCCACCCTGCGGCGGCACGGAAGCGGTCGTGCCCTCCAGGATCTTCAGCAGCGCCTGCTGCACACCCTCACCGGAGACGTCGCGGGTGATCGACGGGTTCTCGCTCTTGCGGGCGATCTTGTCGACCTCGTCGATGTAGATGATCCCGGTCTCGGCCTTCTTGACGTCATAGTCCGCGGCCTGGATCAGCTTGAGCAGGATGTTCTCGACGTCCTCACCGACGTAGCCGGCCTCGGTCAGCGCCGTGGCGTCCGCGATCGCGAACGGCACGTTCAGCATCTTCGCGAGCGTCTGCGCCAGATATGTCTTGCCGCAGCCGGTCGGCCCGATCAGCAGGATGTTGGACTTGGCGATCTCGACCGGGTCGTCGCCCTTCTTGGCGGGCTCACCGGCCTGGATGCGCTTGTAGTGGTTGTAGACCGCTACGGACAGAGCCTTCTTCGCCGGTTCCTGCCCGATGATGTACTGCTCGAGGAAGTCGAAGATCTCCCGGGGCTTGGGCAGGTCGACCAGACCGAGCTCGCTGGCCTCGGCGAGCTCCTCCTCGATGATCTCGTTGCACAGGTCGATGCACTCGTCGCAGATGTACACGCCGGGGCCGGCGATGAGCTTCTTGACCTGCTTCTGGCTCTTCCCGCAGAACGAGCACTTGAGCAGGTCGGCGCCGTCTCCGATGCGAGCCACGAACGAGTTCCTTCCTCCCGGGTCCGCGTGACCGCGAACCTTGAGACCCATTGGACACCACCGGGGGCGCGCTGTCAGCGGGTGGGGTGTTCTTCGGCGCGTCCCCCGGCGTGTCCTCCTGGTCGGTTGTCAGCGACCGGCGACCGGCACTGCCTCGACGGGAGCCTTGCGGCTCTCCAGCACCTGGTCGACCAGGCCGTACTCCAGCGCCTGCTGCGCGGTCAGGATCTTGTCGCGCTCGATGTCCTGCCGCACCTGGGCGACGTCGACGTTCGTGTGCTTCGCGATCGTCTCCTCCAGCCAGGTGCGCATGCGCAGCGCCTCGGCGGCGTGGATCTCGATGTCGGACGCCTGACCGTAGTCGCCGCCGGGCATGGCGGGCTGGTGGATGAGCACCCGGGCGTTCGGCAGGGCGAGGCGCTTACCGGGCGTACCCGCCGCGAGCAGCACCGCCGCGGCCGACGCCGCCTGCCCGAGGCAGACGGTCTGCACGTGGCAGCGGATGTACTGCATCGTGTCGTAGATCGCCGTCAGCGCCGTGAAGGAGCCGCCCGGAGAGTTGATGTACATGATGATGTCGCGGTCCGGGTCCTGGCTCTCGAGAACCAGCAGCTGGGCCATGATGTCGTCGGCGGAGGCGTCGTCCACCTGCACGCCGAGGAAGATGATCCGGTCCTCAAACAGCTTGGTGTACGGGTCCTGCCGTTTGAAGCCGTAGGCCGTCCGCTCCTCGAACTGCGGCAGGATGTAGCGGCTGGACGGCGCGGGCACCGAAAGCCCCGAAGGGCCTGCCGCAGTGCCCACCTGGGTGTTGCGCGGGTCGATGTGCACGTTGTTGCTCCTTGGCAGTTGTCTCAGCTGTTGTCAGTGCCACCGGCACCGCGAACGTCGGCGGACTTCGCCTCGACGTGGTCGATGAACCCGTACTCCAGCGCCTGCTGGGCGTCGAACCAGCGGTCGCGGTCGGCGTCCTTGGTGATCTGCTCGACGCTCTGGCCGGTCTGCTCTGCGGTCAGCTCGGTGAGGGTCTTCTTCATGTCGCCGATCAGCTGCGCCTGGATACGGATGTCGCTCACGGTGCCGCCGAAGCCACCGGACGGCTGGTGCATCATGATCCGCGCGTGCGGGGTGGCGTAGCGCTTGCCCTTCGCGCCGGACGACAGCAGGAACTGGCCCATCGACGCCGCCAGGCCAACGGCGACAGTCGCCACGTCAGGCTTGACCCACTGTATGGTGTCGTAGATGGCCATCCCGGCGGTCACCGAGCCGCCCGGGGAGTTGATGTACAGCCAGATGTCCTTGTCGGGGTCCTCGGCAGCCAGCAGCAGCATCTGCGCGCAGATGGCGTTGGCGTTGCTGTCCCGGACCTCCGACCCCAGCCAGATGATCCGGTCGCGAAGCAGCCGTTGGTAGATGTGGTCGTCCAGGCCCGTACCAGGGGTGTCTCGCATCATCGGTGCAGTGCTCGGGCTCATACCGGGGATCTGCTCGCCCACGCTTATCGCTCCGTCCTCCTCGTGCGTGGCGCCCCGAGCCGGCCTCCTCGCCGGCCCGCAACGCCTCTCGTGATCGACCCTAACGCGGGGGCCTGACGGTCCACTCCCGCGGCGGGCCTCTGTTCGCTGTTGGCGCACTACACCCCGCACCCAGGCGCGTGATCATGAAATCCCCGTTCAGGGCGCGGGTCGCCGTTGAACCGGGATTTCATGATCATCACCAAGGGAATCGGAGGTGTGGACGACGACACGCACGTGCGTGCGCAGACGAACGTGGGGCGGCCCTCACCGTCGCCGGTGAAGACCGCCCCCCGACGCCGGATCAGGGACCGATCAAAGTCGGATCAAAGTCGGATCAAAGTCGGTCAGAGACGGATCGACGTGGGGTCGCCCGGCGACGGGGTCTCCCCCTCGCCGTCCGGCTCCTCGGCGGAGTCGGCGCTGTCGGCCGAGTCGCCGCTGTCGGCCGAGTCGCCGCTGTCGCCCGAGTCGGCGCTGTCACCGCTGTCCGCGCTCTCTGCCGACTCAGCCGACTCGACGTCCTCGAAGGCGCCCTCGGTCTCGTCCTCGTCGAAGCTCGGGACCAGTTCGTGGACATCGACCTCGTTGCCGGACGCGTCGGTCAGTCGCGCCTGTTCCAGCACCACGGCAAGGGCCTTGCGGCGGCGCACGTCACCCACAACGGCGGGGACCTGGCCGGCCTGGTCGACCATCTGGGCGAACGCGTTCGGGTCCATCCCGTACTGCGGCGCGGTCTGGACGAGGTACTCGACCAGCTCGGCCTGGTTGACGCTGACCTCCTCGGAGTCGGCGACGGCGTCCAGCAGGAGCTGCGTGCGAACCTGCTTGCGGGTCTCCTCGGTGACCTCCGCGCGGTGCTCGTCGTCCTCCAAGCGGCCCTCGGCCTCCAGATGGCGGTGCACCTCGTCGTCCACGAGCCCCTGCGGGACGGGGACGTCAACGGCCTCGAGCAGGGCGTCGAGCACCTTGTTGCGGGCCTGGAGCCCGAGCTCGTACTTCTTCGCGCGCTCCGCGCTGCTGCGCAGGTCGGCCTTGAGCTCCTCCAGGGTGTCGAACTCACTGGCGAGCTGGGCGAAGTCGTCGTCCGCCTCGGGCAACTCCCGCTCCTTGACCGCCTGCACCGTCACGGTGATCTGGGCCTCCTGACCGGCGTGCTCACCACCGGCGAGAGGGGCGTTGAACGTGGTGGTCTCGTCGGCGGACAGGCCGGTGAGCGCCTCGTCGAGACCCTCGAGCATGGTGTCGGAGCCGATCCGGTAGGACAGGCCCTTGGCGCTGTCGATCTCCTCGCCGTCGATCGCGGCGACCAGGTCGATGGACACGAAGTCGCCGTCGCCGGCGGGTCGGTCGACGCCCTGCAGGGTGCCGAACCGCTCGCGCAGCTGCTCGAGCCGCTCGTCGACGTCCTGGTCGGTGACCTCGACGTCGTCGATCTGGACGGCGAGCGTCGAGAAGTCCGGCAGCTCGAGGGTCGGCCGCACGTCGACCTCGACGGTGAACTTCAGGTCGCCGCCCGCGGCCGGGTCCGGGACCTCGGTGACGTCCACCTGCGGCTGGCCGAGCGGCTGCAGGTCGTTCGCCTCGGCGGCCTGGCCGTAGAACCCCGGCAGCGCGTCGTTGATGGCCTCCTGGATCACCAGGGCGCGGCCGAACCGCTGGTCGATGATCCGCGGCGGAACCTTGCCCTTGCGGAACCCGGGGACCTGGACCTGGTTGGCGATGGTCTTGTAGGCCCGGTCCATGCTGGGCTTGAGCTCGTCGAACGGCACCTCGACGGTGAGCTTCACCCGGGTCGGGTTGAGGGTCTCGACGTCGCTCTTCACAGCGTGGGTCTCCTACGAATCGGGATCTTTGAACGGGCTGGAGCACGAGGCGACGGTCCACGAGAGCGGCGTCACCCATGCCGGAAGTCGGCAGTCGCTCGCCAAACCGATCGACAACCAGCGGACCATGCTAACGCTCCCAGTCGGGGTACCCGGATTTGAACCGGGGGCCTTCCGCTCCCAAAGCGGACGCGCTACCAAACTGCGCCACACCCCGCCCCGGCTGCCTGCTGCGCAGGTGACCGGCACGAGAACAGGCTACTGCCCGCTCGACGCGCCGTGTCGCCGTCCCGCTCCGGCCGACCACTACGCTGTCCCCTGCTGGCCGGTCACCGACCGACCGCGCGGGTGTAGCTCAATGGCAGAGCCCCAGCCTTCCAAGCTGGTCATGCGGGTTCGATTCCCGTCACCCGCTCCACGTGCTGACGGCTGGTACGCCCCTCTGTCCCGCTCAGCAGGGCGTCCGGGCGTGGCCGGTGACCAGCCGACTCGCCCCCCGCACACGACAACATCGGCGGCGGCGACGCCATACTCGGCCCTGTGACCGGAACAACCCGTACCGAAACCGACGCCTCCCCGGCGCTGCCGTTCGATACCGTCGCCGTCCGCGAGCTGGTGCAGCGCTGGCGCGACGATCCCGGCGGCACGTTCCGCACGTGGTTCCTCTGGGAGGAGCGGGTGAAGAACTTCCGCTCCATCCGCCGGGGCATCGAGCAGGTCGCCTGGGAGATCGAGGAAGGCCGGTTCGGGACCGCCTACAAGGGCTCGTCGCTGGAGACGGTCGTGCACTCCATCGCCGAGCAGCGGCAGATGTTCAAGGGCGCCGACCACGCGTTCTTGTGGAAGCCGAAGCTGCGCATCCCGGACATCTATGAGGACTACAGCAACCAGCTGGCTTTCGGCCGGGCGCTGGAGACCTGCCGGTGCTGCACCACCGAGGCCCAGGTGCTGGCCGCGGTCCGCAGCCTCGCCGACCGAAAGATCAAGGGCCTGGGCCCTGCGGTCGCCAACGTCCTGTACTTCCTGCATCCCACCGTCATGCCGCCGTTCAACACCGCGATCGTCAAGGGCTTCAACGCTCTGACCGGCGCGAAGATCAAGCTGGGCAACTGGGAGCAGTACCTGCAGATGCGCGACGGCATCCTGCGCGTCAACGCCGAGTACCGGAACCTGCTGTCCAACGACCTCGGCGCCATCGGCGGATTGCTGTTCGACATCGGCAGCGGCCGCTACCCCGCCCCGCCCCTGCCCGGCGAGGACACCGCCGCCGCGCGCGCTGCCTGGCACGCCGAACTCGCCGCCGCCCGCCAGGACGCCAAGGCGGAGAAGGCGCGGGCCGCCGCCGAGGAGCAGGACGTCACGCACACCCAGGTGCAGGGCTGGCTGCGCGACCTCGGACTCGCGCTCGGCTTCGACGTGTGGATCGCCAGCAACGACCGTAGCCGGCCATACGCCGGCGGGCGACTGGCGGACGGTTGCCTGAGCGCGCTGCCGGCCGCCGTGGCCGGTGGCCCGGCCGCGGATGCGGTGGCGCTCATCGACGTGCTCTGGCTTGGCGGGGACAGCGGCCGGGTGGAGGCGGCGTTCGAGGTGGAGCACTCCACGTCGATCTACTCCGGCATCGTCCGGATGCTCGACCTGGCCCTGTCCGACGACGCGTCGCTGTGCGGCATGTACCTCGTCGCGCCGGACGCCCGGGAGGGCGAGGTGCGCGCGCAGCTGCACCGCCCGGCGTTCAGCCGGGTCGCCGACCTAAAGGTGCGCTACCTGCCCTACGGCGACCTCGAGCGCAATCGTGAGGCGATCATGAGGTTCGGCCGCGGCCTGCACCCGGTCGAACAGCTCGCCCGCGACCTCGCCTGACGCCGCCAGAACGCTCGCTGGTAGGCCTGCAACATGTGCACGAGCGACAGCACGCTTCCCGCCAGAAACGCTTCCGACCAGAAAGCAGGACGGCGAGCGGGACGCCCGGTGCGGACACGGCGGCGCCGAAGACCTCGACGTTCCGATGACGCCCGGAGGTTGGCGGGTGCCAAGCGCCGGACGCGGCCGGGGCGGCAAACCGTCCGGGGCACCGCCTCCGGCGTCAGCGCCGTCGTGCTCCCGCGCACTCCACGCACTCCACCGCCCACGGCAGGGCCTCGAGACGTGCCGGGGCGATCGGCCGACCGCAGCTGTCGCACGTGCCGTACGTACCGTCGTCCAGCTTCTGCTCGGCGCGCCGCACGTCCTCCAGCAGCCGCTGGAGCCGCCCGTATGCAGCCACCTGCGAGAGCCGCTCGACCGCGAGCGAGGTGCCGTCCCCGACCCGCTTGCCGAAGGAGATGCCGCCGGCCTCCGCGGTCGGCGCCGACAGCTCCTCCATCTGGGCCCCCACGTCCGCAGCCTTGGCCTCCAAAGCCGCCCTGACGTCGTCCACGTCCATCTCGGGGGCACCCGCCGTACCGTCCGCCATCGCACAAGTCTCTCAAGGCAGCGGTGTGGCGTGCCGACCCTCCTACGGACAGCGATCAACGGCGACGAGGTGACGACGGGTGGACGAACTGGGCTGGTCCTTCGCCATCCTCGCCATCACCGCCGTGAGCGTGGCAGGCATCGGGGTATGCGGCGTCCTCGTGCAGCGCTACCGGGTCCGCGACCGGATGACGCGCATCGACCCGCTGACGGGACTCGGCAACCGCAACCAGCTGACGCAGTCCGCCGAGCATGCGCTCGCAGAGCTGGACTTCGAGGACGGCGACGGCAGCCGCGGCCCCGTGCTGATGATGATCGACCTGGACGGGTTCAAGGACGTCAACGACATCCTCGGCCACGCCGCGGGCGACGCCGTCCTCGTTCAGGTGGCCGCGCAGCTGCAGACGGCGGCCGGTGACGATGCGCTGGTGACCCGGCTCGGCGGTGACGAGTTCGCGGTCCTCGTGCCGGGCAGGCACACCAGCGGGCAGGCGGTGCTGCAGGCGAAGAAGCTGCTCGCAGGGCTCGGCGGCGGCGACTTCCGTGCCCAGGGCGTCAGCCTGGACGTGCGGGCGAGCATCGGTATCGCGATCGCACCCCAGCACGGGCGCGAGCTGTCCGAGCTGCTGCGCCACGCCGACGTCGCGATGTACGAGGCCAAGCGCGGGCGGGACGGCGTCCGCGTCTACGACCCGGGCGACGACCCGGCCGCGGCGGACCGGCTCGGCACCCTCGCGCTCATCCGAGGGGCGATGGACGACGGCCAGCTGCACCTGCGCTACCAACCGGTCGTCGAGGCCGGCACCGGACGTCTGCAGGGCTTCGAGGCGCTGCTGCGGTGGGACCATCCCACCCGGGGCCTCATGCTCCCAGCCGAGTTCATCCCGCTCGTCGAGCGGACCGCGCTGATCCACCCGCTGACGCGGTGGGTGCTGCTGACCGCGCTCCGTCAGGGCGCGGCGTGGCGCTCGCAGGGGCTCGACGTCACCATCGCGGTGAACATCAGTGCCGTGACCCTGGAGGAGGGCCTGCTCGGGATCGTCGAGGAGGCACTGGCCCTGAGCCGCTGGCCGGCCGAGCGGCTCATCCTCGAGGTGACGGAGTCCGCGATCACGCTGCAGCCGGAGGTGGCGCAGAGGGTCGTCACCCAGCTCCGGGCGCTGGGCGTGCAGGTGTCGGTTGACGACTTCGGCGCCGGGTTCACGTCCCTCGGGCTGCTCGGCGGGCTGCCCGTGCACCAGCTGAAGATCGACCGGCAGTTCATCGAGCGGCTCGGTCAGTCGCACCACGACGCGATCGTCACGTCGATCATCGACCTCGGCCACCGGCTGGGGCTGGTCGTGGTCGCCGAAGGGGTCGAGACCGAGTCGTCCGCCAAGCGCCTGACCCGGCTCGGCTGCGACGAGCTGCAGGGGTTCTTCTACGCCCGTCCGCTGCCGGCCGAGGACGTCATCGACTGGATCGCCGCGCTGCCGCGACAGCTGCCGTCCCCGCAGTCGGGCAGCGACAGCCGCGATGCCACGGAGCCGACCAACGCCCTCAACTGACCGTTCACTCGGCCGTTGGGGGCTGTCAATTTCTGAAGTCGGCTGCACGAGTGTCCGCACTCATGTGCACGACCTACGTATTCTCTAGGTTGGCGGGCGAACAACCATGGCGTTGGATACCGCCCGCCACGGGTGCTCCAGGTGGCGGGTTGTCACTTCGTCGCGGCTGGCAGTGCGCACCGTCATCGACGAACTATCCACGCCCGTCTCGGCACTGCGCACCGCCTCCCGGCACTCTGTCCAGCGCATCTGGACGACGATAGGTCAGCCCCTCCGCGGCGGCATGGGGCCGTGGTATCCCTACGAGACACTGGCCTGGGAACGTCAACAGACCATGCTCGAAGCCGCCGCCACGATCCTGCGCCACATCGAGACCGGCGAAGCCGACGGCCACGGCACCCTGGCCCCGCTCCTGACCCCAAAGCCGTACCGACCCGTCCCCGATGGCACCCCGCCAGCCGCGACCCCGAGGAACTACTGGCAGGAGGCGATGGAGGCGGCGGACATGGCAATCACCCTCGCTCAGGACGACCCCGACGCCGCACGGCAACTGCTGACCACCCTCACCGCGCTCAGCCGCACTGAGGCGACCTTCCAGCGAATCCGCGATGACCTGCTCACCCTGGGCATCCCGGACAACTACCTCCCACAGACGCTGGCCGAGACAGCCGCCGGATCACCCTCGCCAGCTACACGCGCTTGAGCGTGGCACGCAAGCCGCACCGGATGCACGCCGCGACGCGTAGCGGAGTCGCTAACGGGATGCGTCCATGAAAGAAGTCCGCTGCCGCGAACCTTCCGGAGTCGCCTTCACTGGACGCCGGTCCTGCCAGCGAGTAGCTGATGGTGCGCGAGGTCGCGGTAGAGCTCACTGCTGCTCAGGAGTTCGCCGTGGGTACCTGTGGCGGCCACCCGGCCGGCGTCGAGGACGACGATTTGGTCTGCGTCGGCCACGGTGGCCAGCCTGTGGGCAACGATCAACACGGTTCGTCCGACGGCGGCGGAGCGGATGGCCTGGTGCATCGCACGCTCGTTGCGTCCGTCCAGACTGGCGGTCGGCTCATCAAGCAGGAGCAGTGGCGCATCACCGATCAGAGCACGGGCGATCGCCAGTCGTTGACGTTCCCCACCGGACAGGCCTACCCCGTCGTCACCGACGACGGCGTCCAAGCCATCGGGGTGCTGCTCGATGCGCTTCAGCAGGTTGACGTCCGCTAGCACTTTCCGGCAGCGGGTCTCGTCCGTCTCTGGTGCGGCCAGGAGGACGTTGTCTTTGATAGTGCCGGCCAGCACAGGAGCTTCCTGTTCCACGTAGCCAATCCGGGCGCGCAGCTCGGACCGTGGCACAGTCCGGATGTCGGTCCCGTCGAGGCGGATCGTTCCCTGGTCGGTCTCGTAGAAGCGTTCGATCAAGGCTAGGAGCGTCGACTTGCCCGCTCCGGATGGCCCGACGACCGCGGTGGTTGACCCGCGCGGGACGGTGAAGCTCACACCCTCCAGCACGGGCTCAGCGTCGCGGTAGGCGAAGGACACGCCCTCGACGGCGACCATCGCCGGCTCAGGGTCGATGGGCATCTCACCGGGACCTCGATCGCGCGGCCTGGCGTCATCGAGACGGGGAACGTTGCTGTCGTCCTCGGTTGGCAGGTCGAGGACTTCTTGGATGCGGGCCAGCGCCCCCAAGGCGGTGCGCACCGTGACGACAGCACTGAACGCGGTGGCCAGCGGCATCAGCATCATGAACAGGAAGAGGATGAAGGTAACCAGGTCGGCCACCGACAGCCCGCCGGCGGCAACCCGGTACCCACCCACGCCCAGCACCGCCAAGAATGCACCCTGCACGGCGAGCCCGCTCACCGGCCACAGCACGGCACTGATCCGCACGATGCGGACCCCGAGCCCATAGGCGGCCTGCGCATCGGAGATGAGCTTGCCCTCCTCTCGCTCGGTAGCGCCGGCGGCCCGTATCGTGCGCACCCCTGACAGTGCTCGCTCGACGCCGGCCGAGACCCGGCCCACGGCCTCCTGCGAGGCCAGGGTCAGCGCCTGAATGCGGGAACTGACGACCACGACGCTGACCACGGCCACCACGATGACGGCCAGGGTGATGCCCAGCAGGGTCAGGTCCAGCAGCGCCATCGCGACCAGTGCCCCGACGAAAACCAGCACGCCGCTGACGGCATCGACCAGGCCACCTGTCAGCGCCTCGCGGACCATGGTGGTGTCCGATCCGACCCGGGAGACCAGGTCACCGGTGCGGCGCGCGTCATACTCCCTGATCGGCAGCCGCAGCAGGCGTCCGAGCAACCGTCGCCGCGCGCTGAACACGACTGACTCGGCGGTGCGCCCCAGCAGGTACTGCTGGGCGGCGTCCACCACCCCGGCGCCCACGACGAGCCCGACCAGGACCACCACCGCACCGCTGAGGTCTCGTCCGGCGCCCACGGCGGTGATGACCTGGTGGACCATCACCGGCTGAGCCAGGTTCAGCGCAGCACCGACCAGCGAGATGGCCAGCACGATGGCCAGCACCCCGCGCTGCTCCGCCAAGTAGGAGAACAGGTCTCGCAGGCCCGCCTTCGGCGGCGCCCAAGTCGTTCCCTCAGCCACGACTGAACCGGGTTCCGCCGTACTTCTTGTGGACCGCCTGCCGGCTCACGCCCAGCACCCGCGCGATCTGCGCCCAGGACGCACCACTCATCCTCGCCCGACGAACCACCACCGCCTCGGCGCGATTGACCTGACGATGCAGCTCGGCCACCGCAGCCAGCGCCCGCAACGGGTCATCGTCACCGGCCTGGACCACCAGCTCGCTCATCTCCTGCTCACCCATCTCGACCTCTCTCCTACGCGATGGGGCGTCAATGTAAATTGACACCCCTGAAGTGTCAACCTTGGATGACGCTTTGCGGCGAGCGACGCTGGATCGGTATTGGCCCGAGTGTGTCGTTTAGGCCGCCGGAAGACTCGGGAGACCGCCCACAGACGCCGGCCGAGAAGGTCGCCTCCTCGTCGCAAAGGGTCGTATAAGTGACCAAGGGAAGTGGCCGGTGCTGGTGGGGTACATGCGGGTTTCCAAGGCCGCCGGTCCCAGACCACCGACCTGCAACGCGACGCCCTCCTCGGCGCAGGCGTCGAACCCGATGCTCCGTACGAGGACAAGGCCTCCGGCAAGAAGGAGGATCGCCCCGAACTCGCCGCGTGCCTGAACGCCCTTCGACCCGGGGACGCCCTGGTCGTGTGGAAGCTCGACCGGCTCGGCCGCGACCTGCGTCACCTGGTCAACGTCGTCCACGACCTCACCACCCGCGGCATCGGCCTGAAGGTCCTCACCGGCCAGGGCGCGGCCATCGACACCACCACCGCCTCCGGCAAGCTCGTCTTCGGCATCTTCGCCGCCCTGGCCGAGTTCGAACGCGAGCTCATCTCCGAACGCACCATCGCGGGACTGGCCGCCGCCCGCGCCCGCGGCCGCAAAGGCGGGCGCCCCTACAAGATGACCCCCGCCAAGATCCGCCTCGCGCAGGCCTCCATGGGACAACCCGGCACGAACGTCGGGGAACTGTGCAAAGAGCTTGGCGTCAGCCGCCAAACCCTCTACCGCCACGTTTCCCCGGCCGGGGAGCTTCGTCCCGACGGGCGGGAAAAGTCTCGCCGGCCTGTAAAGTCGGCCGGCCTCCTTCCAGTCACAGCTGACGGCAGCGCAAATTCGCTTGGGGAGTCTGGCTGAGCAGCTCCTGCAGTATTCCCTGTCTGAGAACGGGGTAACCTCCGCACGGTCCACGACTGTCATCGTGCCGGAGTTACGCGGCCCCTCCTGCAATGCGCGCCAGTTCTCCCCGCACGATCGCGACTGCCCATCCGGTGTCCTGGGAAGAGGGTTCCATCAACAAATGGATGGCCAGCCCGTCGATGATCGCGTGGAGTCGCCGGGCCTCCTCTTCGATCTGTCGATCGCGGGGCCTGCCCGCCAGCATCCCCACCAACTGGGTGCATGCCTCGCCCAACTGGTGGTAGGCGTGGTCCCTAATCGCCTCCAATTTCGGCAGGGCGGGAGTTTCGGCGATCAGGGCGATGTTGACTTCCAGCTCCGCCCGGCTGTCCGGCTCGAGCGGTAGGAGGTGCTTCACGACCTCCAACGCGTACTGCTGGACATTCTCCGTCCGGGGAATGTCACGAATCCGCTCCCTGGCCCGCTGAACCATCAACTCTGCCGAGAACTCCAGAAGCTCGGCCCTCGTCGGGAAGAGGTGCCGCAGGGAACCCACGGCCACGCCGGCTTCTTCAGCAACCGAGCGCACCGACACCGCACCGATACCTCGCTCCCGGATGACCTGCCACACCGCCTGCGCCAACCGGGCTTTGCGCGCGGCACGATCCATCCTCCTCGGCATACCAACAAACTAGCACGACCGTGCTAACGTTTTTGCTAGCACAGTCATGCTACTAACGGGGAGCCCGATGAACCTGATCCTGACCGTCATCATCGCGGCCGAGATCGGCTTCTGGGTCTTCGTCGCGCTCGGCCTATTGGCCCGCTACGTCCTGCGGAGGCGCCGCACCGGCGCCGTCCTGCTGGCGATGACACCGGTGGTCGATCTGGTGCTCCTCACCGCCGTGATCATCAACCTCCAAGGCGGCGGGACCGCCACCTTCTTCCACGGCCTCGCCGCGCTCTACCTCGGAATCTCGATCGCATACGGCCACAAGATGATCAAGTGGGCCGACATGCGCTTCGCCCACCGTTTCGCCGAGGGCCCCGCCCCTGTCAAGCTCTACGCCTGGGAGTATGCGAAGGAGTGCTGGAAGGACGTCGTACGCACCACCGTCGCGGTGGGCATCGCCGCCGGCATCCTGTGGCTGCTCACCACCTTGGTCGATGACCTCAGCAGAACCGAAGCGCTGATGGGCATCTACCCGGTGCTCGGCATCTGGTTCGTGATCGACCTGCTCTGGGCGATCAGCTACACCCTCTGGCCCAAGAAGCAGCCAGCCGCGACGAAGTGACAACCCGCCACCTGGAGCACCCGTGGCGGGCGGTATCCAACGCCATGGTTGTTCGCCCGCCAACCTAGAGAATACGTAGGTCGTGCACATGAGTGCGGAC
>JASBSH010000357.1 GCA_030149025.1 Actinomycetales bacterium
GTGACGCGCACGACTTCCGGGCGGGGATCCACGACCGCAACCTGCGCAAGCTGACCGGCCGGTCCTACTCCGCGCTCGTGCACCCGGTCGCGCGTGACTACCCGATCGAGGAGATGCGTCCCGGGGACGTGTTCTTCCACAACGACGTCTACGCGTCCGAGGGCGGCATCGGCCACCTGCCGGACCTGTGCGTCACCGTGCCGGTGTTCGCGACCCGCGAGGGGGACGACAAGCCGAGCGTGGTGGCGTTCGTGCAGGCGTTCGGCCACCACGACGACATCGGCGGCGCAGTGCCGGGCTCGATGCCGTCGCACGCGACGAGCGTGTACGAGGAGGGCCTCATGGTGCCTCCGATCCACTTGTGGGACGAGGGCGTTCCGAATGAGTCAGCGCTGAAGATCATGACGCGCAACTCCCGGATGCCCGACTCGCTCGCCGCGGACCTGGACGCCGAGTGCTCGGCCTGCCTCATGGGCGCGCGTCGTCTCGGCGAGCTGTTCGACCGGTACGGCGTGGACGTCGTCGAGTCCTGCTTCGACGCGATCATCGACAACACCACTGCCACCTACCGGCGGGAGATCCTGTCGAAGATCCCCGTCGGCACGTACGTCTGGGAGGACTACGCGGAGCACGACGGCGTCGACGAGCCGAAGCTGCACACGCAGCGGATCACGCTGACCCGGACGCCGGCCGACGACCCGGAGGGCGAGCGGCTGATCCTCGACTTCACGGGGACCAGCCCGCAGGCGAAGGGCCCGATCAACCACTGCGGTGACTACGCGGACGGCAACTTCCTCAAGAAGTGGCTGGCTCCGATCCTGCGGAACCTCGCGGACACTCCGGAGCGGATGGCGGAGCTGGACGTCAACGAGGGCATCGTGCCGCTCATCGAGATGAAGTTCCCGCCGAAGGGCACGCTGCTGACGCCGATCTTCCCGGCGCCGACCAACGCGCGGACCTTCGTGATCCTGCGTCTGCTGGGCGTTCTCGCGGGTGTGGTCGCCAAGGCGGTGGACGGCAACATGCCCGCCGACCAGGAGACGATCCGCTACACCGGCGTGTACGGCGAGGACCTCGACGGTCAGTCGTACCTGATGCGCGAGGTGCTCGGCGGCGGATCCGGTGGCCGGTACTACGCCGACGGTGAGGACACCATCCACGTCGTGCCCGACTCGCGGAACCTGCCGACGGAGTTCACCGAGAGCCGGTTCCCGTTCATCGTGGAGTCCCTCGGGCTGGCGATCGACTCCGGCGGGGCCGGCCGGTACCGCGGTGGCCTCGGCTATGAGAAGCAGCTCCGGATGCTCAAGGACGCGTCCTTCATGTCCATCGCGGACCGCTCGATCCTGGCTTGCTGGGGCGTCAAGGGCGGCAAGGCCGGTGCTCCGTTCCAGGTCACGGTCGACCCGGGCGGCCCGAACGAGCGCGAGGTCGACGCGCTGGCGGACGACGAGCCGGTCAAGGCGGGCGAGGTGATCCGCATCCGCACCACCGGTGGTGGCGGTTGGGGCAACCCGCTGGACCGTCCGTACGAGGAGGTCGAGCGCGACATCCGTTGGCGCAAGGTCAGTTTCGAGGGCGCTCGCCGCGACTACGGCGCGGTGTTCACCGGCACCGAGGACGAGCCCGTCCTCGACCGGCAGGCCTCGGACGACCTGCGGGCGAAGATGCGGGCCGAGCTCGAGGCCGAGCCGCAGCCGTTCTTCCACCGCGGCCCCGGGTACGAGCGGCTCTCCGGCGGTGCGGCTGCCGCCGAGGTCGACTGGCAGCTGGCCGGCCCCCAGGCGTCGTGATCATGCAGTTCTGCACGGCATGGGTGGCCTGACCCGCGTCGCCGTGACTGGTGCGGCCGGCAAGACCGGCCGCGCCGTCACGGCGTCGTTGCGTCGGCGGGGGGTCGACGTTCTGCCGTTGGTGCGCGGCATGGTCGACCTCGACACGGGTGCCGGGCTCGAGCAC
>JASBSH010000338.1 GCA_030149025.1 Actinomycetales bacterium
GCAGCGATCGGCACGGCGAACAGGCCGCCGACGATACCGGCGACCAGGATGCCGGCGGCGATCACGAGCACGACGCCGAGCGGGTGCACCGAGACCGCACGGCCCAGGAACAGTGGTTGCAGGACGTGGCTCTCCAGCTGCTGCACCCCGATGACGATGGCCAGCATGATGAGCGCGGCAACCGGCCCCTGGGCCACGAGGGCCACGAGGACGGCGACCGCCCCGCTGATTAGCGCCCCCACGATGGGGATGAAGGCGGCCAGGAAGACCAGCACCCCGATGGGCACGGCCAGCGGAAGCTGCAGGATGGCGGCGCCGGCGCCGATCCCCACGGCGTCCACGAAGGCGACGACAATGGTCGCCTTGACGTAGGAGCTGAGTGCCGCCCACCCGCGCTGGCCCGCCTGGTCGAGACGCTCTCGTCCCGCTGCCGGCAGGAGCCTCAGGATCCACGTCCACACGCCTCGCCCGTCGTACAGCAGGAAGATGGTGGAGAAGAACGCCAGGAAGGCGCCCGTGATGACGTGGCCCGCCGTCGAGGTGAACGACAGGGCACCCGCGAGGATCTGGTCGCTGTTGCCGGTCAGCTGCTGGGTGCCCTTGTCGATCCACTGCTGGATCTGCGCGTTGCTCAGATTCAGCGGCCCCTTGGTCAGCAGCTCCTGCAGCTGGCGGAAGCCCTCTCGGGACTGGGTCGCGAGATCCGAGAAGCCGTTCGCGAACTGCGTTCCCACGAGCGTGCTCAGCCCGCCCACCACGAGTAACGCCGTCAAGATCGCGGCCAGCACACCGAGACCCCGGTGCAGACCCGCTGCCTGCAGGCGGTTCACGATCGGCGCGAGCAGCGCCGTGATCATCACCGCGATGAGGAACGGCACGACCATCACTTGGAAGAACGACACCAACCGGAGGACCAGGAAGATCCCGACCCCGACCAGCCCCAGCCGCCACGTCCACTCCGCAGCCGCCTGCACCCCGTACGGGATGTGCACGACTCGCCTGACCGTCCGGTCGGGTTGACTGCTCTGACTGCACCCGGCCACCCGCTCGTTCACACGCTCGGTCACACGAGCAAGTGTGTCAGTCAGCCGACGTGACGCACGGTGCGGCGCTCCTGCGTCTCAGTTCGCGTCGAGGACGTCGTGCGCCACTCGGGCGGCGACGACGGGGTGCTCGTCCGCGAGGAGCCCCGCCACGAAGAGCAGGTAGCGGCGGTCCACGACCACCTCCGGCCGTATGGGGACCCGCCAGCCACCACAGTGATCGGTCGTCGCGGGAGCGAGCGCCGTCACCGCGTCTGCACGGGAGGCATGCCGCAGCACCCCGCCTGAGCCGACCACTGCGCCGACCTCCCGCAGGTCGCGTCCTTCCGAGGACGGGCCGGTGGGCCTGGCGTGCCGCCGCAGCGCGACCGTCACCGCCAGCCGTGCGAGCCGCAAGTCGTCGGCGACCTCGTGGGCCGCGCCCGGCACCATCTCCGGATCGGCTACGCGGCGCTCGGCCGCGGCGCGGAGTCCGGCTGCCTCCGCGCAGTCCAGAAGTCCTTCTGCCACAGCGGCTTCCACCACACCGAGGGCACCCCAGCGCACGCCCAGATCCCCCTCGACCGTCCGAGCGCGCCACAGCGGCGCGACCACCTCCTTGCGCAGGGCCGCGTCTTCGCCATCGGGTGTGAGGACGGAGTACACGTCCGTGGTGGCGCCACCGACGTCGACGACCAGCACGTCCCCCAGTCCCGGCACACCGGGTGCCCCGTCGGCGAGCACCTCCACCCCGCCGAGGACGACGTCCGGCGTGGCACCGCGGACGAGCTGCGCGAACCGGGGCCCGCGCGACAGCCGCTTGCCGCCGATCACGTGCCGCAGGAACGCTTCTCGGATCGCCGCGCGCGCCGAGGCCGGCGCGAGCGAACCGATGGACGGCAGCACGTTGTCGGCAACGACGACACGACGCCCCGCCGCACGCAGCGTCTCGGCCACCTCGGGTGCCGCGTCACGGTTCCCCGCGACGACCACCGGGACGGCGACACGCGCTTTCGCGAGTCGAGCTGCGTTGTGCCGCAGCACCTCTGAGTTACCGCCGTCGGTTCCACCCACGAGCAGGACGATGTCGGGACGTGAGCCGCGAAGAGAACGCAAGCCCTCGCCGTCCAGCTCTCCCGCGTGCGTGTGGACCACCTTCCCACCAGCAGAGAGACTGACGCGGTAGCCCGCCTCGGCGGTGACCTGTCGCTCGTAGCCGACCACGGCGATACGCAGCCCGCCCCCTGCGCTGGAGCACGCGAGCACCTGTTCGGCGGGCCCATGCGCCTGCTCGAGCCGGTGGGTGACGGCGTCCAGACCGTCGAGGGCTGGGCCTGGGACAACTCGGTGCCTTGCAACAGTTCTGCGCGCAAGGCGTGATGCAGCACATAGGCGGCTCACGTCCCGACATCGTCCTGCTCGTGGGTGGAACCGACGGCGGTAACTCA
>JASBSH010000346.1 GCA_030149025.1 Actinomycetales bacterium
GCGACCACACCGGCCCATCCACGCGGCCGGGTGAGCAGCCCCGCCACAGGAAAGCGCTCGGCCCCAACCAGCGACAGCTCGGCGCGGTAGCTCGTCAGCACCGCCGTCCCCGCCGAAACGCGCCCCCCGCAGGCGAACAACATGCCGGACTGTCTGGCCAGCGCGGCCAGGCGGGGGCCTGATCTCGGGAACCGGTACGCCTCCTGCAGGCACACCACGTCCGCGTCGGCGTCGCGCAGCACGCGGTGGACGGCGAGCGGGTCGCCGAGCATGTCGTGAACGTTCCAGGTGAGCACGCGGAACAGGCGGCGGGAGTCCATGATCACGACCTGGGTGGGGGGTGGGGTGGAGAATCCATGATCACGCCGGGCTTGCTGGCACTGTGAACGGGGATTCCATGATCACCGGGGGGGTCGTGGGGTTCAGCCCCAGCCGCGGGACAGGTCGGCAGCGCCGACCAGGCCGGCGTCGGGACCGAGCTCGGCCAGCACGATCTTCGCCTCGGGCCGGTGCCCGCGCCCGCTGAGCGTGCGCCGGAACGCCTCGCGGGCGGGGCCGAGCAGCAGCTCACCGGCGGCCGAGACGCCGCCACCGATGACGAACGTCCCCGGGTCGAGGGCGGCGGCCAGGTTCGCGAGCCCGACTCCCAGCCATCCGCCCATCTCGGTGAGGACCTCGACGGCCGCGGGGTCGCCGTCCCGGGCAGCGTCGGTGACCACGGTCCCGACGATCGCCGACACGTCGCCGCCGACACGCTCGAGCAGCCCCTGCGCGACCGGTGAGCCCATGGCGGCGAGCTCGCGGGCCTCGCGTCCCAGTGCGTTACCCGAGGCGTACTGCTCCCAGCAGCCGCGGTTGCCGCACTCGCACCGGTGCCCACCGGGCACGAGCACCATGTGCCCGAACTCCCCCGCGACGCCGAACCGGCCGCGCTCGAGCCGCCCGGTGCTGACCATCCCGCCGCCGATGCCCGTCCCCAACGTGATGCAGACGAACCGGGACTCACCGGTGCCGCCACCGAACCGGTACTCCGCCCAGGCCGCGGCGTTGGCGTCGTTCTCCACGACGGTGCGCCGGCCGATGCGACGACCGAGCCGCTCCCGGATCCGGCGCTCCACAGCCTCTCGAAGCGGCTCGTTCCGCCACGCCAGGTGCGGGGAGAACAGCACCGAGGACCGCTCGGCGTCGACGAACCCGGCCGCGCCGATGCCCACCGACACGACGTCGTGCCCTGCCGCCAGCTCCTCCACCACCTCGGCGATCACGTCCTCGACCGCCTGTGCGCTGGTCGTCGGGGTGTCCCGACGGGTGCGGGCGACCACCTTGCCGTAGGCGTCGACCACACCGGCGGCGACCTTGGTGCCGCCGATGTCGACGCCGATAGCGGGCGCGTCACCGATCAGCGCCCTGCGCGCCTGCTGCTGCACGAGCTGGCGGGCCTGCCGACCGCGCATGCGCCGGCGGGCGCGCCTGGCGTCCCGACGCCGGGCGGCCAACGGGTCCAGCAACGGATCGAGTGTGGTCACCGCTTGAGCTCTCCGCTGGTCAGCGCCCGGGCGGCGAGGTCGGCCACGCCGATCATCCCCGCCCGGTTGCCCAGCGACGCAAGCTCGATCCTCGCCTCCGGCCGGAACCGGCGGGCGGTCAGGTTGCGCCGGAACGCCTCCTGCATCGGCGCCATCAGCAGCTCACCCGCCGCCGCCACTCCCCCGCCCACGACGATCATCGCCGGGTCCAGGACGGCGACCACGCTCGCCGCGCCCTCCCCCAACCAACGGCCCACCTCGGCGAGCAGCTCGATCGCCGCCGGGTCACCCTCCTCGGCCGCCTGCGTCACGTGCGGGCCCTTGATCGCCTTCGGCTTCCCCCCGGCGAGCTGCAGCATCCGCTCGGCCGTCACCGACCCGGACGACGCCAGCTCGCGCGCCTCCCGAACGAGCGCCTGCCCGGAGGCGTACTGCTCCCAGCACCCCCGGTTGCCGCAGCCGCACCTGATCCCGCCCGGGACCATCCGGATGTGCCCGAGCTCCGCCGCCATCCCGTAGGCGCCGCGCAGCAGGTTGCCGTTGATCACCACGCCGCCACCGAGACCGGTGCCCACGGTCAGCATCACCATGTCGTCGACGTCGCGCGCCCGACCGAACCTGAACTCGCCCCACGCGGCGGCGTTGGCGTCGTTCTCCACCAGCACCGGCAGGTCCAGGCGCTGCTCCAGGTCGACCTTCAGCGGTTCGTCGCGCCAGGCCAGGTTCGGCGAGAACAGGACCGTCGACCGCGCCGCGTCCACGTACCCGGCCGCTGCCACCCCGACCGCGGTGACCTGGTGCTCGGCTCTCAGCTCAGCGACGGCGTGCGTGATCGCCGTCTCGATGGCGTCCACGTCCTGCGCGGGGGTGTCGCGGCGCACGGTCGCGATCAGCTGCCCCTCGGCGTCCACGACTCCGGCGGCGATCTTCGTGCCGCCGACATCCACCCCGATCGTGTGCCCCATCGTCTGCTGCATCTCCCGGTACGCCTCAGTCGGTCACGTCGATCTTGTGGACGTCGGCACGCACGTCCCGCTGCCCGGTCCCGGCCTCGCTCGTCCCCGGCGGGTCGACCCGGTCTCCCAGCCCGTCCTCGGAGCGAGCCTGCTCCGCCTCGGCCGCGAGCGCCTCGAGGGCCGCCGCGACGCTGCCGGCCGCGGCCGCGAGGTGCCGCAGCACCTCCGGTCTGCTGCCCCGGCCGGCCTGGAGGCCGGTCTGCAGGCCGCCCTGCAGCAGCCGCCCGACGAGCTTCGCCGCCTCGTCGCCCAGTCCGCCGGTCACAGAGGCCTCCACAGGTCGGGGTCGGGCTCGAACCGGACGCTGAGCACGCCGTCGCGAAGTCGTGCTCCTTCGACGGTGCAGCGACGCAGTGCGCTGGGCAGCGACAGGGTCCGCCAGGCGACCCCCGCGTGCACGACCAGCTCGTCGCCGCGGCGTGACAGGTCGACCTCTCGCCGGTCGGTGAAGGGCAGCCGGACCTGCAGCACGAACCCTTCCCCCTCGCGTTCCACGGCGACGGGCGGGGGCACCTGCCGGACGTGCAGGACGTCGTGCGTGACGGCGTCCGGGTCCGTCTCGTCGCCGTACAGGGTGCGGGCGAGCGCCGCGAGCGCGTCGACGCCGACCGGCTCGGCCGGCGCGTAACCGGCGGTCAGGACGGGAAGTGGCGCGAACTCGGCCTCCACGGCGGCAAGCACGGTGGACTGCGCCTGCGCCCAGGCGGAGCGCCAGGGGTCCTGCCCGGACGGGACGACCCGGTTGGCGACGATCGCGTCCACGGCGTAACCGTGCAGGGTCAGGGCGGTGACGGTGCGCCGGGCCTCGGCGACGACGACCTGCTCGGGAGTCAGGACCACACGTGCTGACGTGCCGTACGCGGTGAGGACCTGCCGGACCTCGGCCAGCTCGCGGGTGAGCCGCTGGGCGGCGTCGACGACGGGGTCGGTGGGCAGCGGCAGGCCGCCGCCGTGGGTGCTGGTGCGGGTGAGCGGGCGGAGCGCCCGCAGGATCCGTCGGTCGGCCGGCAGCAGCCGGTCCAGGCACCGGGTGAGGACCTCGGGCAGGGCCAGCAGCCGCAGCGTCTCGGCGGTCGGCCCGCAGTCGACGACCACCAGGTCCCACGGCCCGTGGCGCACCTGGTCACGGACCTCCAGCAGGGCCAGCACCTCCTCGGCGCCCGGCAGCAGCATCAGGTCCTCGCCGACGAGCGGGTCCGTCCCGATGACCTCCAGCACCTGCAGCAGGTAGTCCCGGACCGCTCCCCAGGAGCGTTCGGCCCGGTCGTGGGCGTCGACCTGCTGACCGAACAGCCCGGGTTCCACCTCGGTCGGCTCCGCGCGCAGCGGGGTGTCGAGCGCATCGGCCAGGGAATGGGCGCCGTCGGTCGACAGCACGAGGGTCTTCGTCCCGCGGCGGGCGGCGTGGACGGCCGTGGCGGCGGCCGTCGTCGTCTTGCCGACGCCGCCCTTGCCGGTGAGGAGCAGGACGCGCACGCCGACGGTCAGCCCTCTGCCCGGTCGGCGCCGCGGTCGCCGAGGGACTCCACGCGCTTCTTGAGGTCCTTCAGGGCGGTGTCGATGATGACCTTCTCGGCCTTGCGCTTGAGCATCCCGAGCATCGGCATCCGCACGTCCACCGTGAGCCGGTAGGTGACCTTGGTGCCGTCGCCGTCGCGAACGAGGTGGTACTGCCCGTCCAGCTTGCTGATGATGTTGCCCTCGACGAGGACCCAGCTGACGACGCCGGTAGCGGTACCGGTACTGGAGGACGGCCACGTGTACTCCAGGACGTAGGTGTCCTTGATGGGCCCGGAGTCCAGCTGGAACCGGGCCTGCTGCGGTACGCCGTTCTTCGTGCTGAGCACCTCGACGCTCTTCACGCCGCCGGCCCACTCGGGGTAGGCCTCGAGGTCGGCGATGACCGCGAGGACGTCGGCCGGGGCCGCGTCGATCGCGGTGCTGGACTCAGTGTGCTCCGCCATGTCGCGGAAGGCTACCGGCAGCCGTGCCCGGTGGCGTTACAGGAAGGACCCGAGCAGCGCCATCAGCCCGAACGCGAGCCCGGTGACGAGGACGACGCCGACGACGGAAATCCCGGCGCGGGCCAGCCCGCTGGACGGCGCGAGGCCGGCCAGCCGGGAGGGCGCGGGCCGCTCGGCGGCGAGCCGGGCCATCAGCTCGTCGGCGACCTGGTGGGTCTGCTCGTCCACGGGGGCGTGGGCAGATTCGTGCGTGACGTCGTCCGGCTGGGGTGGTGCCTCGGGCGCGGGCGCCGTGACCGGCGTGAAGCACAGGGAGCACCACGGCGCGCCCGAGGTCAGCCGCGCTCCGCAGGCCCGGCAGCGGTCCTGCGGCTCGGGTGCCTCGATCGGCTCGCTCGGCCCGGACGGCTGGCGCTCGCCGGTCCGCTCGCTGGTGTGGTCGGTCATCGGTTCAGTCATCGGCCGATGGGGCGAATGGCTTGAACACGGCGAAGTCGTGCCCGGGATGTGACCTCCGACCTCTCCCGACGAGGGGTACCGGCGGGTAGGGTCCGTTTGTCACCGTCCCCTATGGCTGGAGCGTGCTGTGCGCGAGTACGCCGTCCCCGCGCTCGCCGAGGTCGCCCCCTCGACGAACCTCACCGATGCCGTCGTCGCCAACGCCGGGAAGCGGCCGCACGCGGTGGCGTTCCGCCGCAAGGTGGGCGGGGCGTGGCAGGACGTCACGGCGGGCCAGTTCCTGGCGGACGTCGAGCAGGTCGCCAAGGGCCTGGTCGCGGCAGGGATCCAGCCGGGCGACCGCGTCGGGCTGATGTCCAAGACCCGGTACGAGTGGACGCTCGTGGACTACGCGATCTGGTTCGCCGGTGGGATCACTGTGCCGATCTACGAGACGTCGTCCGCCGAGCAGGTGGCGTGGATCCTCGGGGACTCCGGCGCGGTCGCCGCCGTCGTGGAGAACGAGGGGCACGCGCAGACGCTGTCCGGCGTCCGCAGCCGGCTCGCGGACCTGCGCGACGTGTGGTGCATAGAACGCGGCTCCCTCGCGGACCTGACCGCCGCGGGCTCCGAAGTCACCGACGAGGACCTGGCGGCGCGACGCCGCCGGATGGACCTGGACACGATTGCGACGATCATCTACACGTCGGGCACCACCGGGCGGCCCAAGGGCTGCGAGCTCACGCACGGCAACTTCGTGGTGCTGGCCGCGAACACCATCCGCAAGCTGGAGGAGGTGGTGGAGGCCGAGAGCGCCTCCACCCTGCTGTTCCTCCCGCTGGCGCACGTGTTCGCCCGGTTCATCCAGGTGCTGTGCGTCGAGTCCGGCGCGGTCATGGGCCACACGCCCGACGTGAAGAACCTCGTGCAGGACCTGGGCGAGTTCCGGCCGACGTTCGTGCTGTCGGTGCCGCGCGTGTTCGAGAAGGTCTACAACTCCGCCGAGCAGAAGGCGGAGTCCGAGGGCAAGGGCAAGATCTTCCGTCGCGCGGCTGAGGTTGCGGTGCAGTACTCGCGGTCCCTGGACACCGGTGGCCCGGGGCTGGGCCTGCGGATCCAGCACGCGGTGTTCGACAAGCTCGTCTACGGCAAGCTCCGCGCCGCACTCGGCGGCAAGGCGCAGTACGCCATCTCCGGCGGGGCGCCGCTGGGTGAGCGGCTTGGGCACTTCTTCCGCGGGATCGGGCTCGTCGTGCTTGAGGGCTACGGCCTGACGGAGACGACCGCCCCGACGTCGGTCAACCTGCCCGCGATGGTCAGGATCGGCACCGTGGGTCCGCCCCTGCCGGGCACCAGGGCCCGGGTCGCCGACGACGGGGAGATCCTGCTGGCCGGCCCGCACGTCTTCCGCGGCTACTGGAACAACCCGGAGGCGACGGCGGAGGCGTTCAGCGACGGCTGGTTCAAGACCGGCGACCTCGGCGAGATCACCGACGACGGCTGCCTGAAGGTCACGGGCCGCAAGAAGGAGATCATCGTCACGGCCGGCGGCAAGAACGTCGCACCCGGGCTGCTGGAGGACCGGTTGCGCGCCCACCCGTTGATCAGCCAGACCATCGTCGTCGGCGATCAGCAGCCGTTCGTGGCCGCACTCGTCACCCTCGACGCCGAGATGCTGCCGACCTGGCTGGCGAACAACGGCAAGCCCGCGCTCACCGTGGAGCAGGCCGCCCGGGACGAGGACGTGCACGCCGCCATCCAGGCCGCCGTGGACGAGGCGAACCGCGCCGTGTCGCGGGCCGAGTCGATCCGTGCCTTCCGGGTGCTGGCGACCGACTTCACCGAGGAGAGCGGTCACATGACCCCGTCGATGAAGCTCAAGCGGGCCGTCGTGCTGAAGGAGTTCGCCGACGACGTGAACGCGATCTACAGCAGCTGATCCAGCAGCAAGAGGATCGCTAGCGACGGTCCGGGTCGGTGCCGGCGAGCAGCGCCTGCAGGCGGTGGGCCTGGTGGTCCCAGAGCCACTTCTCCGCCACCCAGTCGCGGCCACGCTTGCCGAACCGCGCCGCCAGGTCGCGGTCCAGCAGCAGCGTGCTGATGCGGTCGGCGATCTGCGGCACCGCCCGGCCGTCGACCACGAAGCCGTTCTCACCGTCCAGCACGGCGTCGGGAGCGCCACCGGAGTCCCCGGCGACGACGGGCAGGCCCGTCGCGGCGGCCTCGAGGTAGCAGATGCCGAGACCCTCCGCCTCCAGCCCGCCGCGCTTCGTGCGTGTCGGCATGGCGAACACGTCGCCCGCGTCGTAGTACGCCGGCGCCTCCGTCCACGGAACCCGCCCCGCGACGACGACGTGCCGCTGCAGGCCCAGGTCGTCGACGAGGCGCTCCACGGACCGGCGGTTCGGCCCGTCGCCGACCAGGAGCAGCGCCGCGTCCGGCACCTGGCGGTGGATCTGCGGCAGCGTCTTGACCAGCATGTCCTGGCCCTTGCGGGCGACCATCCGGGAGACGCAGACGATCACGGGCCGGTCCTCGAGCCCGTGGCGGGCGCGAACCGCCTCCCCGCCCGCCCCGGGTCGGAAGACGCTGTCGTCGACACCCGGTGTCAGCTGGCGCATCCGGCTTCTGGCGTCCTCGGTGAGCGCGAGGGAGATGCGTCGGCGGCAGTAGTCGCCGAGGGAGGTGACGACGTCGTTGCGCGCACCGATGGCGCGCACCGCGGGTCGGGTCACGGGCACGGTCGCCCACCAGATCTCATGGCCGTGGGTCGTGGCGACCGTCCGTTCCACACCCGCCGCTCTTAGTGCGGGTGCCATCAGGCCGAGGGGCGCGGCCGCGCCGAACCAGACCCGGTCACAACCACGGTCACGGGCGATGGCGACGGCCCTCCTCGTGATCGCCGGTGTCGGCACCATGAGCCGGGACGGGTCCCGCACCACCTCGAAGGGCAGCGACGCGTCGAACTCCCGGTCGCCGCGCTGGCGCGCGGTGTGCACCACGACGTCATCCGGCGGCATCCGCTGCGCCATGGCGAGCACGAACGACTCGATGCCACCCGTTCGCGGGGGGAAGTCGTTGGTGACGATGAGGGTGCGCTGGCCCGGCATGTGCCGAACCCTACGTGCGGCTACGCGGCTACGCGGCGAGGCGGTCGAGGTACGCCAG
>JASBSH010000352.1 GCA_030149025.1 Actinomycetales bacterium
GTGTCCACACCCTTGTAGCCCATCTTGTCGATCTTGCCGGGGACGGTGATGCCCTGCGCCGTCTCGCCGAAGCCCGGCTTCTACTCGATCAGGAACGAGGACATGTTGCGGTAGACCGAGTCGGCCCCGGTGTCGGTCTTCACGAGAACGGCCACCAGGTTCGAGCTGCCGCCGTTGGTCAGCCACATCTTCTGGCCGGTCAGCGTCCACTGACCGTCCTCGCCCTGGACGGCCTTGGACTTGATGCCAGAGACGTCGGACCCGCACCCGGGCTCGCTCATCGAGAAGGCGCCGCGGACCTCGCCGGTCGCCATCCGGGGCAGGTACTTCTGCTTCTGCTCCTCGGTGCCGTGCTGCAGCAGCATGTAGGCCACGATGAAGTGCGTGTTGATGATGCCGGAGACGCTCATCCAGCCGCGCGAGATCTCCTCGACGGTCAGGGCGTAGGTCAGCAGCGACTCACCAAGGCCCCCGTACTCCTCGGGGATCATCAGGCCGAAGATGCCCATCTCCTTCATGGCCTCGACGATCTCGGTCGGGTACTCGTCGGCGTGCTCGAGCTCGGTGGCCACCGGGAGGATCTGCTCGTCCACGAACCGCCGGACCAGCTTCAGCAGCTCCTGCTGGTCGTCGGTCAGTCCCTCGGTGTGCTGCAGCCGGCCCATGCGGTCGTCTCCCCTACTCACCTGCTCGACGTCGGATGTACGGGCGAGTATGGCCGCCACACCCAGCGCCGGGCAGCCCGTGACGCTGTGAGCAGCGACACGGACGCCCTGTGGCTGATGGCCTTACCGGGCCGCCTGCTGCGCCGCACCTTCCTCAGTGCGAGCACCGCCGGTGGACAGCCCTCCGCCCGAGCTCTCGAGGTGCGCCCGGATGAACCAGTGGAACAGCTCCAGCCGGCTCGACTGGCCGATCAGCGGGTCCTGGGACACCGGGTCGAGCTTCTCGGTTGCCTCGATCGCCGCACGGTGGGCCGAGATGACGCCTTGGTACACCAAGGTCGAGCGCACCGATGACGTTCCAGTGCACGTGCTTCAGCGTCAGCGCGACGTCGTTCAAGGCGTTCAGCCGGTCCTGGAGCAGCTTGGCGATCTGCTTGCCGTCGTCTGCCGCTACCGGTCGATTCCCTCACCACGAGGTCACGATCAACTCTCGGTCACGGCTACGCGGTCGCGCGCCCGGGCGATCTCGGCGACACCGGCGGCTCCGACCACTTCCCGTCCGGTCACCACGGTCAGAGGGATGCGGATGAAGACGGCCTTCACACCCGGCACCCAGGGTTCGAGCAACTCGGTCAGCCGCGCCTGCTCGTCCGGGTCGGTCTCCACGTACGCCTCGCCGGTCACGACCACGCTCCATCCGCTGCGCGTGGAGGCGTTCAGCTCGTCGGTCTCGAAGGCCAACACGGCGCCGTCCGCCGCCCGGGCCAACCGGGAACCGCGGGCCGTCCGAATGACGATCGTGTCGCCGTCCACGATATAGGTGACCGGCAGAACCGCCGGCAGGGCACGGTCGGTGAACACAACTCGACCGACCGCGGCACGCGTCAGCGCGTCGCGGCTCTGCTCCTTCGTGAGCACCATGATGCGGGGCGTACCTGGCACATGGCCACTCTCTACGGCGCCCTGAAGAACGGACAGGGCCGAAGGTCCTGACTGAGACTCGTGTCAGGCGCGCAAAGGTGCATGATCAAACCGGTGACCACGCGTGAGGCAGGTGACGGGTGGGTCAGGTCAGGGCCACGGTCAGCAGGACCACGGTGTCCTGGTCGGCGCGAAGGCCGTGCCGGGCGTCAGGGATCTGAGCCAGGCTCCCAGCGCCCACGTGGATGTCCTGTCCGTCGGCCGTCAGCACTGCGGAGCCGACCAGCACCTGCACAGTCGCCGCCCCGGGGTTGTCGTGCTCGGCCAGCTCGGTGCCCGCGGCGAGGG
>JASBSH010000358.1 GCA_030149025.1 Actinomycetales bacterium
GGAGTCGCGTCGCTCGTTCATCCAGCGCCACGCCACGGACGTGCGCTTCCTCGACATCTCGCGGTGCACCCACCGCGCCCCGCCGGGCACCGACCCGGCTCCCCTGACGAAGGACGACGGCAGACCCCATGAGCGAGACCCCGGGCGAGATCGAGCACGGCCGGATCGACCAGGTCGACCTGCAGCTGGAGATGCAGCGGTCGTACCTCGACTACGCGATGAGCGTGATCGTGGGCCGCGCGCTGCCGGAGGTCCGCGACGGGCTCAAACCGGTTCACCGGCGGGTGCTGTACGCCATGTACGACGGCGGGTACCGCCCCGACCGCGCGTTCTCCAAGTGCAGCCGTGTCGTCGGCGACGTCATGGGCCAGTACCACCCGCACGGTGACGTGGCGATCTACGACGCGCTCGTCCGCCTCGTGCAGGACTGGTCGCTGCGGTACCCGCTCGTGGCGGGCCAGGGGAACTTCGGCTCACCGGGTAACGACCCCGCAGCGGCCCCCCGGTACACCGAGTGCCGGATGGCTCCGCTGGCCATGGAGATGGTCCGCGACATCGACGAGGACACGGTCGACTTCACGGACAACTACGACGGCCGGACGCAGGAGCCGACCGTCCTGCCCGCGCGGTTCCCGAACCTGCTGGTCAACGGGTCGGCCGGTATCGCGGTCGGCATGGCGACCAACATCCCGCCGCACAACCTGCGGGAGGTGACTGCCGGCGTCCGGTGGCTGCTGGAGAACCCCGAGGCCACGCGCGAGGAGCTGCTCCAGGCCCTGATGGCTCGCATCAGCGGGCCGGACTTCCCGACCGGCGCCCTCATCATGGGCCGTCGCGGTATCGAGGAGGCCTACCGCACCGGCCGTGGCTCGATCACGATGCGTGCCGTCGTCGAGGTCGAGGAGATCCAGAACCGGACCTGCCTGGTGGTCACCGAGCTGCCGTACCAGGTCAACCCGGACAACCTCGCCCAGAGCATCGCGCAGCACGTCAAGGACGGCCGGCTCGCCGGTATCGCCGACATCCGCGACGAGACGTCGGGGCGCACCGGCCAGCGCCTCGTCATCGTGCTCAAACGGGACGCCGTGGCCAAGGTCGTGCTGAACAACCTGTTCAAGCACACCCAGCTTCAGTACACGTTCGGCGCGAACATGCTCGCGCTGGTGGACGGCGTCCCCCGCACCCTCAGCCTCGACGCCTTCGTCCGGCACTGGGTCGACCACCAGGTCGACGTGGTCGTCCGGCGCACGCGGTACCGGCTGCGGGTCGCGCAGGAGCGGATGCACATCGTCGTCGCCCTGCTCAAGGCGCTCGACGCCCTCGACGAGGTGATCGCGCTCATCCGCGCCAGCGCCACCGTTGACGACGCACGCGCGGGGCTGATGCGACTGCTCGACATCGACGAGATCCAGGCAAGCGCGATCCTCGACATGCAGCTGCGCCGCCTGGCCGCACTCGAGCGGCAGAAGCTGATCGACGAGCACGCCGCGCTCCAGACGAAGATCACCGACCTGGAGTCGATTCTCGCCTCGCCCGAGCGGCAGCGGCAGATCATCGGTGACGAGCTCGGCGAGATCACCGACAAGTACGGCGACGACCGGCGCACCGAGATCGTGCCCTTCGACGGCGACATGTCGATGGAGGACCTGATCCCCGAGGAGGACGTCGTCGTCACCATCACCCGGGGCGGCTACGCCAAGCGCACGCGGGTGGACGCTTACCGCTCCCAGCGACGCGGCGGCAAGGGGGTGCGCGGCGCCCAGCTGCGCGAGGACGACATCATCGAGCACTTCGGCGTCACCAGCACCCACAACTGGCTGCTGTTCTTCACCAACTTCGGTCGCGTCTACCGCGCCAAGGCGTACGAGCTGCCCGAGGGCGGCCGCGACGCCAAGGGCCAGCACGTGGCGAACCTGCTCGCCTTCCAGCCGGGTGAGCGGATCGCGTCGGTGCTCGAGCTGCGCGACTACGAGCAGGCGCCGTACCTGGTGCTGGCGACACGGCGCGGTCTGGTGAAGAAGACGCGTCTCACCGAGTACGACTCTGCGCGAAGCGGTGGGCTGATCGCGATCAACCTGCGCGAGACGGGCGAGACGGAGGACGGTGAACCGGTCCGGGACGAGGTCGTGGCCGCCCGGTTGATCGACGCCCGCGACGACCTGTTCCTGGTGTCGCGCAGGGGGATGTCGCTGCGCTTCACGGCCACCGACGAGGCCCTTCGCCCCATGGGGCGTGCGACTTCGGGTGTCGCCGGGATGCGGTTCCGCGACGGTGACGAGCTGCTGGCCATGGACGTCGTCCCCTACGAGGAGGTCGTCTCGGTCGAGCAGGCGGAGGCGGAGGGCACGGTCGACGCCGGGGACGCCACCGCCTCGCCCGAGCTCGTCGGTCACGACGTGTTCGTGGTGTTCGAGAACGGCCTGGCCAAGCGCACCCGCGTCAAGGAGTACCGGGTGCAGGGCCGCGCCGGTCTCGGGATCAAGGTGGCCAAGGCGACCGAGCGCAGCGGCGACCTCGTCGGCGCCCTGCTCGTCGGGCCGGACGACGAGGTGCTCGTCGTCATGGAGAAGGGCAAGGTCGTGCGCTCCCGCGTCAGCGAGGTCCGCGTGATCGGCCGTGACACCACCGGCGTCAGGTTCGCGACTCCCGACCCCGGTGACTCGATCATCGCGGTCGCCCGGAACACCGAGAGCGCGATCGACGGGAACGGCAACGGCACGGACGGCGGCACGGACGGCAACGGCGACCGGGACGACGACACGCGCGATGACGGGTCGGCCGGTGGTGCCGGGTCGGTCGGCGATGCGGCTGCCGCTGGCTCGCCTGCTGAGACGCCGGGTAACGACTCGGACGAGGTTGCCGGTGACGGCGAGTCAGAGCGGGTGAGGGACGGCTCGGATGGCGTAACGTCAGACTCGTCCGACAACGGAGGTGAAATGTGAGCTCGTCCGAGCAGGCGTACCAGAAGGCGGGTGTCGCCGCCAGGAGCTCGAACGCGCCGTCCGGGCAGACGGGCGTGACGTCGTCCACCTCCGTGAACGATCGCCGGTCCGAAGCCTCGACGAGCGGGACGAGCAGCGCAACGCGGCCGAACGCTGCTCATCCGGGGACCAGCGCGGTGCGTCCGGGGGCGCCGCGGCGGGTGCGGCTGACCATCGCGCGGGTGGACCCGTGGTCGGTGATGAAGCTGTCGTTCCTGCTGTCGGTGGCCATCGGTATCGCACTGGTGGTCGCAGCCGGGGTGCTGTGGACGATCCTCGACGGGATGGGCGTCTTCGCTGACCTGAACGGCGTCATCGGGGAGGTCCTGGGGGACCCGACGTTCGATGTCGGCGCCTACGTCGGCTTCGGCAAGGTCGTGTCGCTCGCGACGGTGATCGCGGTGATCGACGTCGTGCTGCTGACGGCGATCGCCACGTTGGGCGCGTTCCTGTACAACATCGCGACCACGCTGGTCGGCGGGCTGCACGTGACGTTGTCCGACGACTGACGCAGTCTCGATGACACTCACCCCCCGGTGATCATGAAATCCCGGTTCGGTGCTGCGAGCGGGCTGACCTCCCGCTTTGGGGTGGTCGCGCGGCCTGCTGTAACCTCGTCACTCGCACGGGCCTATAGCTCAGTCGGTTAGAGCGCTTCCCTGATAAGGAAGAGGTCAGAGGTTCAAGTCCTCTTAGGCCCACCAGGAGCCGGTTGCATCGGCCGGCTGCACCACAGGTCCCGAGCGAAGGGTGAGTCGGATGAAGAAGCTGCTGCTCGTCGCCGCCGCCCTGGTGGGTGCCGCGGCCTGGCGGAAGATGCAGGCCGACAAGGCTGAGCAAGACCTCTGGGCGGAGGCGACCGACAAGGTCCGCTGACCGCTCCCCGGGGGGCGTGGCGCAATTGGTAGCGCACCTGCTTTGCAAGCAGGGGGTTAGGGGTTCGAGTCCCCTCGCCTCCACCCCGATCTAGCTTCTCGTCCGGGCGTCTGCCGGACCACCCGCCCATCAGGGTCCCAGCCTCAAGCCTCGTGGTCACGCAACTGTGCACATAGCGCGGTGACGGGTAACAGTCGAGCCGGAAGCAACCGATGGGTGCAGCCATGGATGCAGGAAAGGCGCGCTATGACGACACCAAACCTGCAACCACGGCTGCACCCATGTGCGGGGTCCGCCACGTGAACCGGCATTTCATGATCACCCGCGGGGGTGGTCGTGCCGCCGGCGGGCCAACACGCAGCGGCTGCATGGTGGCGGGATTACATGATCACCGCGAAGAGCGAGGGTGTGGGACCGGTGGGTCAGCCCGCGTGCCGCCCGCCGCCTTCCTCGCCCTCATCCCGCTCGCTGCCGACCTCGCCGCCGTCCCGCAGCTGCTCCTCGCCGGTCGCGAGCCCGTCCGGGGTCGGGGTGTCGACGTCCGTCGAATCCGACGCCAGCGACCCGCTGCCCAACGGGCCGGCACCCGCGGCCGTGCCTGACGCCGTCCCCGTTACTCCACCGGAGGTGAGCGGGTTGTCGGTGCTGGCCTGGGACAGCGTGTCCCCGCTGAGCCGGGAGGACGGCGACGTCCCCGTACCACCCGTCGCCGTGATCCACGGGTCCTCGGTCCGCCTGGTGCGCTTCCAGGCCATGTATCCGGCGCCGATCGCAGCACCGAGGATGCCGAGGATCGTCAGCAGCCTGCCGACGGAACGCTTCGGCTTGCCTGCCTTCTGCCTCTGCTTGGCCTGCTGCTGGATGGCCTTCAGCTGGGCGACGCTCGCCTCCCCGGCTTCGTCGGTCTTGGCCGCCACAGCCGCGGCGGCCGCGTTGACCGTCTCGACAATCCGTGGCAGGAGGTCCTCCACGATCTTCTCGCGTGCGTGCTCGACCTTAGGGGTGAGCACCTCGGCGGCGTGCTCCACCTTCGGTGCTGCCTTCGTCACGGTCGTCGCCTGCCGCTCGCGGGCCTTCTCCAGACGGGGCGTCGCCCAAACCATGGCGGCCTCGGCGGCGTGCGACGCGCTCTCCCGCGCCTGCTGGGCCGCCTGCTGGGCGGACTGCGCCGCCTGCTGGGCCGAGGGGCCCACCTTCTCCTTCAGGGCGGCGGCCTGCGCCCTCAGCGCGGCCGCTTGCGCCTTGGCGGCGTGGAAGCGCGCCGCCTCGGCTGCGCGCTCCGTGCTGTTCCTGGTTCCGAACACACGTCCTCCCCTCGGGTCCGAGCGACTCCCGGACCTCGGTTAGGCGTCCATCCTGCCCCCGTCGGCCGTGTCGTGCCCACCCGACGACGAAGGTCTTCTCCGTGCGAGGATCGAGCCATGTTCGCAACCCTGCACACGAACCACGGCGACATCCGCCTGGAGCTCTTCGAGAACCACGCGCCGAAGACAGTCCGCAACTTCGTCGAGCTCGCTCGGGGCACCCGAGAGTGGCAGGACCCGAAGACGGGCGCCAAGCGGCAGGACCCCTTCTACGACGGCTTGACCTTCCACCGGGTGATCAGCGGCTTCATGATCCAGGGCGGCTGCCCGATCGGCAACGGCACCGGCGGCCCGGGCTACATGTTCGACGACGAGATCCACCCCGAGCTCGCGTTCAACAAGCCCTACCTGCTGGCCATGGCTAACGCCGGCAAGCGGATGGGCAAGGGCACGAACGGGTCGCAGTTCTTCATCACCGTCAGCCCGACTCCCCACCTTCAGGGCAAGCACACGATCTTCGGTGAGGTGGCCGACGCGCCGAGCCGGGAGATCGTCGACAAGATCGCGAGCGCGCCGACCGGCGCCATGGACAAGCCGCGCGAGGACGTCGTGATCGAGGGCGTGACGATCGAGGACGGCGCCTCGGCGGGCGCGCCGTCCGGCCAGTGACAGGGCCGGGTCCCACCGAGATGGTGGGTGTCCCGGTCTGCCCGCGGCACCCCGACCGTGAGTCGTACGTGCGCTGCCAGCGCTGCGAGCGGCCCGTGTGCCCCGAGTGCCAGCGCCCGGCCGCCGTTGGCGTCCAGTGCGTCGACTGCGTCCGGGAGCAGGCGAGGACGGCGCCACGCACGAAGTCGATGTTCGGTGGCCGCCAGCGCGGTGGTCGCCCGGTCGTGACCTGGACGATCATCGCTCTGGCGGTGGCGTTGAACCTCCTGCAGCGCGTGCCGGGTCTGGGTGTGACCGAGGCGCTGATGCTGGTGCCGGCCTGGACGGCGGCCGAGCCGTGGCGGCTGATCACCTCGGCGTTCCTGCACGACCCGGTCTGGCCCTTCCACATCCTGCTGAACATGTACGCCCTGTACCTGATCGGGCCGTACCTGGAGGACCTGTTCGGCCGGGTGTACTTCGTCGTCGTCTACCTGCTCACGGCGCTGGGTGGATCCGCCGGCTTCATCCTGATCGCCGGCGGGTACGGGAGCGCCGGGGCCGGTGTGTACCTGACCAGTGCGCTCGGTGCCTCGGGCGCCGTGTTCGGCCTGTTCGGCGCGCTGTTCATCGTGCAGCGCAAGCTCGGCCGCCAGATGGGCCAGATCGCGGTAGTCATCGGGATCAACCTGATCTTCGGATTCGTCGTTTCGGGTATCGCCTGGCAGGCGCACGTGGGCGGGCTCCTGGTTGGGGTCGCCTGTGCGGCCGTCCTGGCCTACGCGCCGCGTGAGCGACGGCGCCTGGTGCAGGTGGCGGGTCTTGCCGCGATCGCCGTCCTGGTCATCGCCGCCACTGTTGTCGGGCTCGTCAACGTCCAGCCGGCGATACACGCCTGAACGATTTCCCTTGCGCCAGCGCATATGTAGGCCCCACGCATCAGATCCGCGGACGTAAGCGGAGGTGACTTTTCCACACCTGTGGACGAAGTTGGGGAGGAAACGACATCGATGTAACTCTCCACAACCTGTGGGCAAGCGTGTGGACGGCGTGGTTCGACTACCCTTGACCCAGCGACGTCCACGCCACGAAGGAGCGCGCGGAAGATGCCGGAGTCCAGGATCCGACGCAAGGCGAGCTACACCCCGCCGCCGGAGAAGTCCAGCGGTCCAAAGACGAACCCTCGCTGGTTCGTGCCGGTCATGCTCGCCCTCATGATCATCGGCCTGGTGTGGATCGTCGTGTTCTACGTCTCCCAGCAGGCGTATCCCGTCCCGGGGATGGGCAGCTGGAACCTCGTGGCCGGTTTCGCGTTCATCATGGCCGGCTTCCTGATGACGACCCGGTGGCGCTGATGGGGCGCCGACTGCGGCCGCCACGCCGGCCGCTGAGCAAGATCGGTGTCGCCGTCGCGATGGCGATGGCCGGGGTCCTGTTCGCGACCAGTGCCGGTGTCGCCAACGGCACCAGCTTGCGCAACGACACCAGTGACCTACCGGGTCTGGTGCGCAGCGAGGTCAGCCGTCTCAAGGAGTCGCAACGCCAGACGGTCGCGCTGCAGTCGGAGGTCGACCAGCTCTCCTCCCAGGTGAACAACGCAGAGGTGCGGAACCTGAAGAACGAGGCGAGCCGGCTGGCCGGCCCCGCCCAGCTGGAAGCTGTCACCGGACCCGGCCTCCGGGTGGTGCTCGACGACGCCCCCCGGGACGTGCCCATCCCTGAAGGTGCCAGCCCTGACGACCTCGTCGTCCACCAGCAGGACCTGCAGGCCGTGGTCAACGCCCTGTGGGCAGCCGGGGCGGAGGCGATGATGCTGATGGACCAACGGGTCATCTCGACCAGCGCCGTGCGCTGTGTCGGCAGCACCCTGCGCCTGCAGGGCCAGGTCTACTCCCCGCCCTACATCATCAAGGCGATCGGTGACCCGGCTGCGCTTCAGCAGGCACTGGATCAGTCGCCGGAGATCTCCATCTACCGGCAGTACGTGACCGCGTTCGGACTGGGCTACGAGGTCACCGAGTACGCGTCCATCCCGATGCCGGCGTTCTCCGGTCCGCTGGACCTCAAGTACGCCACGGTCCCAGACTCCGATCCCAGCACGGCACCCAGCCGGGGCTGACGACGCACGAAAGGGGGGCTCGCGTGTTCCGGTCGGTGTTCCGAGGTCTCGGTGAGCTGCTCATCACGGTGGGCCTGCTGCTGCTGCTCTTCGTCGGGTGGCAGCTGTGGTGGACGGACGTGCAGGCGAACCGGGAGCAGGCCGGCATCACGGCCGAGCTGCAGAAGAGCTGGGGGGACGACTCGCGCCAGGCGCCGGTCAGCGCGAACCAGGTCGACCAGGCAGAGCCGCCCGTTCCAGCACAACCGGCCGAGGGTGAGCCGTTCGCGATCATCCGGATCCCCCGGTTCGGTGCGGACTACCAGCCCCGGCCCATCATCGAGGGCACGTCGCTCGACCTGCTGGCTCGCGGGGTGGGCCACTACGAGGGCACTGCGCTGCCCGGCCAGGTCGGTAACTTCGCGCTCGCCGGCCACCGGGTGACCTACGGCAAGCCGTTCAACCTCATCGCCGAGCTCAAGCCGGGCGACCCGATCATCGTGGAGACGACGGACACCTGGTACATCTACCGGATGCGGTCGAGCCTCATCGTCACACCCGACCGGGTCGACGTGGTCGCGCCGGTTCCGGAGCAACCCGGCGCCGAACCGACCGAGCGGCTGCTGACCATGACCGCCTGCCACCCGATGTACTCCGCCCGCCAGCGGTACATCGTCCACGCCGCGCTGGACCGCTGGCAGCCCAAGAGCGCCGGTGAGCCGGTGGAGCTTCAGGAGGTGGGCTAGGTGTACGCGTGGATCTGGGCACATCTACCGGGCCCGCTCGCCGTTCGGGTCGCGCTGGCGCTGATCCTGGTGCTGGCGGTCGTGTTCGTCCTGTTCCAGTGGGTCTTCCCGGCGATAGCACCGTTCGTGCCCTTCAACGACAACACAGTGAGCGACGGCTGAGCCCGGTGAGCACCGACAGCACCGACATCCTCGTCGTCGACAACTACGACAGCTTCGTCTACACGATCGTCGGCTACCTGGAGCAGCTCGGCGCCAGCTGCCGGGTCGTACGCAACGACGAGATCGGGACCGAGGCGGTGGGTGACGAGCCCGCGGCCCGACCTGACGGCGTCCTGCTCTCCCCCGGACCCGGGACGCCGGCCCGCGCGGGTTCGTCGTGCGCTCTCGTCGAGCGGTGCGCGGCCACACGGACCCCGCTGCTCGGTGTCTGCCTGGGCCACCAGGCGCTCGCGGAGGTGTACGGCGCCACGGTGACGCACGCCGAGGAGCTGATGCACGGCAAGACCAGCTCGGTGCACCACCAAGGTGCCGGGGTCCTGGAGGGCTTGCCGGAACCGTTCACCGCGACCCGGTACCACTCGCTCGCGGTGGTCGCTGACACCGTGCCGGCGGAGCTGGAGATCACCGCCCGCACCTCAGGTGGCGTGGTGATGGGGCTGCAGCACAGGGAAGCGCCGTTGTACGGGGTGCAGTTCCACCCGGAGTCTGTCCTCACCGAGGGTGGGCACCGGCTGCTGGCGAACTGGCTCGCGGTGTGCGGCGACGCCGGTGCCGTGGAGCGGTCGCACGGTCTGGCGCCGCTCGTCAGCCACAGCGCCTGACTCGCCGCCCCGCCGTTCCCCCCACCATCCCCGGTGATCATGAAATCCCGGTTCAGTGGCCGACGGCTGCAACCCATGCGGAGTCCGAAACTCCTGCCGTGATCATGAAATCCCGGTTCGCGTGAACCGGGATCTCATGATCACCGCGGGAGTTTCAGCGTCAGCCGGTGGGGTTGATTGGTGGTGGGATGATGCTCCCCGAATCCGTCGTCGTGCCTGTCGGGGTGTCGGTCGGCGTGTCCGTCGGGGACGGCTGCGTGGACTCGGTCGGCGTCGGCGACGGGGACGGCGGAGGCGCCTGGGCGGCGATGACCCGGACAGTCGTGCCCTGCGGCACCTTGCCGGCCTTGGGGTCCTGCTCGATCACCGTGTCGGGGGTCTTGTCGCTGTCCTGGTAGTCGACCTTGATCTCCAGGCCGCGCTCGAGCAGGGCACCTCGGGCCTCCTGCGTCGTCATGCCGACGAGATCCGGCAGCTCCACCTGACCGGTGGAGATCACGATGGCGACCTTCGTCCCCTTGGCCACCGACTGGCCGGCCTTGGGCGACGACTCGATCACGGTGTCACGCGGAGCCTGCGGGTCGTCCTGCTTCTTGACCTCACCGAGCCCGAGCCCGTTCTGCTGCAGGGTGGACCGGGCGGCTTCCTCGGTCATCCCCTGAAGCGGCGGCACGGTCACCTCAGCTGGGCCGAGGGAGAGCACCACGGTCACGGTCGAGCCTGTGTCGACCTGGATCGCCGCCTCCGGCGTCTGGTCGATCACTGTCCCGGGTTCGGCGTCGTCGTTGAGCGCGGTGCCCTCGGCGTACTTCAGCCCTGCGCCCTCGATCGCTGACTTCGCCTGGACGCGGTCCTTG
>JASBSH010000359.1 GCA_030149025.1 Actinomycetales bacterium
CCAGTTCCCGTTGTCCCTACCACAGGAAGGACCACCCGGGGTGCGGTCGGAGCCCCCGCCCACCCGGCGCGACAGCCGGGAACCCCGCCATGCCCAACCACCGAAACAAGCACCAAACCAAGATCAAACTTCGGGAGACACAGGCCTCACACCGCTACTCGCGGATCTGGGTCAGAACCTCAGCTGGTAGGCCAGCAGCGGGACATCCGGGCCGCCCCGCGTGGGGCGGCCCGGCCCTTCTCGTCATGGCCTGGAGAAGCGAAGAGGCTCAGGCCTGCTTGGTCTCCCAGAAGATCTTCGCGATCTCGTCGATCTTGGCGAGCAGCTGGTCGGCCACCGCGACGTCCAGGGACGCCTTGGTGCCGCCACCGCCACCGGCCAGCTTGGTGGCCTCGTTGAACAGCTGGTGCAGCTGCGGGTACTTCTCGAAGTGCGGCGACTTGAAGTAGTCCGTCCACAGCACCCAGAGGTGGTGCTTCACCAGGTCGGAGCGCTGCTCCTTGATGATCAGCGCCCGGGTCCGGAAGGCTTCGTCGTCCGAGTCGTTGTACTTCTGGATGATCGCCTTGACGGACTCCGCCTCGATCCGGGCCTGCGCCGGGTCGTAGACACCACAGGGCAGGTCGCAGTGGGCGCTCACGGTGACGGGCTTGAACAGACGAGCAAGCATTGCGGGTCCTTTCGACGTCATGGGCGTTCGACGGCGACACTACCGCGGTGGAAGATCAGGTGCAGAGGGTCCCGGGCCGGGGGGTCGGCGTGGTCCGCGTCACTGGTCGCTCCATGGCGCCGACGGTGCTGGACGGCGACCTGCTGCTCGTGCGGTGGGGTGCGGTCCCCGACGTGGGTGCGTTGGTCGTGGCACGCCTCCCGGGGGACCGTCCGCTGGCCGTCAAGCGAGCCACCATGCGCCAGGACGCCGGGTGGTGGCTCGAGCGCGACAACCCGTCCGAGGGCGTCGACTCCTGGCTGGTCGGTGCGGTGCCACCGGCCGACGTCCTCGGCGTCGTCCTCCTGCGCCTCTGGCCGCATCCGGGTCGGGTGGGCGACAGGCCGGCATGACCGACTGTGGGCGCCTACTGCCGCCACCTTGCCGCGTATGACAGAATCGAGCCTCCGCGGGTGACCCCCGCCGCTGTCCGCGTGCTAGGCCGACCACACCCGGTGGTGTGCCACGCGGGCGCGACGTTCCCGGTTCCACGTTCTTCTCGATGGGGTCACTTGATGTCCGCTGACGCAATCCCTCACTACACCAGCCCAAACATGACCGATCTCTCTGCTCTTGCCGGTGAAGTCTTCGAGCTGCACCTGGGTGGCAAGCTCTCGATCGTCCCCCAGACGCCGCTTCGCGACCGGCACGACCTGTCTCTCGCCTACACCCCGGGTGTCGCCGACGTCTGCCGCGCCATCGCCGCCGACGAGTCCCTCGTCGACACCTACACCGGCCGCGCGAACACGGTCGCCGTCGTGTCCGACGGCACCGCCGTCCTCGGCCTCGGCAACATCGGCCCACGCGCCGCCATGCCGGTGATGGAGGGCAAGGCGCTGCTGTTCAAGCACTTCGCCGACGTGGACGCCGTCCCGCTGTGCCTGGACACCACGGACGTCGACGCTCTGGTCGAGATGGTCGCTGCGCTCGCACCCACCTTCGGCGGGATCAACCTGGAGGACATCTCCGCTCCCCGCTGCTTCGAGGTGGAGCGTCGGTTGCAGGAGCGCCTCGACCTGCCGGTCTTCCACGACGACCAGCACGGGACGGCGATCGTCACCCTGGCCTCGTTGAAGAACGCCGCGGTCGTCGTCGGGAAGGAGCTGGAGCGGCTGCGGGTCGTCGTCAGCGGCGCCGGGGCCGCCGGGGTGGCGGTCGCCGCCATCCTTCGCCGGGCCGGTGTGGCGGACGTCGTCGTCTGCGACAGCCGCGGGGTCATCGGACCCCACCGGGACGACCTGCCCGACCACAAGCGCCGGATCGCCGCCACCACCAACCCGCGCCGGATCGAGGGGGATCTCGCAGCTGCCCTGGTGGACGCCGACGCCTTCGTCGGCGTCTCCGGGGGGCAGGTGCCCGAGAGCGCGATCGCGCGAATGGCCGGCGACGCGATGATCTTCGCGCTGGCCAACCCGGACCCGGAGGTGCACCCGGACGTCGCCGCCCGGCACGCGGCCGTGGTGGCGACGGGGCGCAGCGACTACCCGAACCAGATCAACAACGTGCTGGCCTTCCCGGGTGTGTTCCGCGGTGCCCTCGACGTCGGCGCCCGTCGTATCACCGAGGCGATGAAGCTCGCCGCCGCCGACGCCATCGCCTCCTGCGTCGCGGAACCGACAGCCGGCGAGATCGTCCCGAGCGTGTTCGACGACTCGGTCGTCAAGGCGGTGACGGAGGCGGTTGCCGCGACCGCCCGTCGCGAGGGAGTGGCGCGCCGGTAGCGCTGGAGATCATCGGCGGTAACGTGCGGCCATGTTCGCCGTCTACGCAGCCAGTCAGTCAGCCGACGACCCGCTGAGCGGGCTCGAGATCGGGGAGCGCCCGGCTCCCGAGGTGCCCGAGGGCTGGGCGCGCGTCAAGGTCCGCGCGTCCAGCCTCAACCACCACGACGTGTGGAGCCTTCGCGGCGTGGGCCTTCCCGGCGACCGCCTGCCGATGATCCTCGGCTGCGACGCGGCCGGTGTCGACGACGAGGGCAACGAGGTCGTCGTCCACGCCGTCATCTCCAGCCCGGACTGGGTGGGCGACGAGACCGAGGACCCGAAGCGCTCACTGCTGTCTGAGGTGCACCAGGGCACGTTCGCCGACGAGGTGGTCGTGCCGAAGCGGAACCTCATCCGCAAGCCGGCGGACCTGTCCTTCGAGGAGGCTGCCTGCCTGCCCACGGCCTGGCTCACCGCCTACCGGATGCTCTTCACCAAGTCCGGGGTGAAGCCGGGCGGAACGGTGCTCGTGCAGGGGGCGGGCGGCGGTGTGGCGACAGCGCTGGTGGCCCTCGGGTCAGCGGCCGGGTACCGGATGTGGGTCACCAGCCGGGACGAGGAGAAGGGACGGCGCGCCCTCGAGCTCGGTGCGGACGCGATGTTCGAGTCCGGCGCCCGGCTGCCGGAGCGGGTGGACGCGGTGATGGAGACCGTGGGGCAGGCGACCTGGTCGCACTCCTTGAAGTCGCTACGGCCCGGCGGCACGCTGGTCGTGTCCGGGGCGACGTCCGGCCCGAACCCGCCCGCCGACCTGAACCGGGTGTTCTTCCTGCAGCTCAACGTGGTCGGCTCGACGATGGGAACCCGGGAGGAGCTGCAGCACCTGCTGCAGTTCTGCGCGACGACCGGTGTGCGGCCGGTGATCGACCGCGTGCTGCCGCTGGAGAAGGCCGGCGAGGCCCACGCCGTCGTCGCGGCCAGCGCACACTTCGGCAAGGTCGTGCTGCGGGTGGGCTGAG
>JASBSH010000373.1 GCA_030149025.1 Actinomycetales bacterium
CCCGTTGTCTCGGCGCACCGCGTAGCAGGTAGACGCCTGCCAGAGCGGACAGCAGGGTCGCCGTAAGCAGCTCCGTCGTCTTCTCGACCGCATACGGGTTGCCCCTGCCGCTGAGCAGGCCAGGCAGGAACATCACCCAGAGCGCCAGGACGGCGAGCAGGCCCGGCACGACGAAGTGCCGCAGGAACGCCACGACGACCCCGACGGCGACGACCACAGCGGCGTAGAGGTGGATCGGCCTGCCAACGAGCGGGCTGGACGCGATGAAGCCGCCGAGCACGAGTACGGTGACCGCGCCTGACCAGATCCAGTCCCGGAGTCGCATGGCCGACATGATGCCCAACCGGGCGTAACCGGCAGCACACGCACCGCACTAAGCACCCGGTTTACGTGGCTTAGGGCTATTCATCTGACCGGACCGGCGTGCTGGGAATCGCGCGCCAGGGTCGGTCGGCGAGCGGGCGGTCCAAGCTCGGCGGATGGCCTCGTCGGGTCGGCGGCCGCGGCGAGACGCGCTTGGGTTTTGGGTCGGCGACCAGTTGGCGGTAGCGCACCGGCTCGTGCCCGACGGCGAGTTGCAGGACGCCATAGAAGAGCATGCCGCGGGCGCGGGAGCGGCGCCGATTGAACCGGAAGACGAACTCGTTCAGGTAGGACTGCAGGTGTGCAGGGTCGACCGAGGACTGGTGTGTACCGAGCAGCCATCGCTTGACCAGGGCGGCGACCCGGTGCACGCCGGGCAGCAGCTTGCCCGGGTCCTCTCCGAGGGCCTTGGCGGCGCGCTGGCTGCGCCGCTCGAGGGTGTAGCCGAGCCTCTCGATGCCCTGGTAGCCGGTCCAGCCGTCGGTGATCACGTGCGCCCCCGGCTCCACATGGTCGGTGATGAACGCGTGCAGGCTCTGCGCGGACGCATCGGTCACCGTCTGCATCCGGCACCGGCCGAACCCGCGCGGCTCGAACACCTCGATCGCGATGCACACCAACACTTTCTTGCCTCTGGCGCGTCCACCGCGCAGACCCGGCTCCTCCCCGCCGATGTAGGTCTCGTCCACCTCCACGGTCCCGGTCAGCCGGCCCCGGCCGGGCCGCACGAGCACGGCCCGCAGCCGGTGCAGCATCGCCCACGCCGTCACGTACGAGCCGATCTCCAGGGTTCTTTGCAGGCTCAGCGCTGAGATCCCGTCCTTGCCCGAGACGAACGCCCAGACCACCTCGAACCACACCGTCAGCGGTGTGCGACGCCGGTCGAACAAGGTGCCCGCGGTCACCGACGTGCGCGACCCGCAACCGGCGCACTTGTACCGACCGTCGGCCACCCACCACCCGCCAGCGTGCCCGCAGCCCGGGCAGACGAACCCGTCGGGCCAGCGCAGCCAATCCAGGTAGTCCAAGCAGTCCGCGTCGGTCGGGAACCACGACCGCAGCTCACCGACCGACCCGGGATAGTCCTCGCCCGCCCGCGGCCACCGCTCATCCACGACCCCAGAGTAGTCCGGTCAGATGAATAGCCCTGTCACGGTTATAACGGGCGTGATGGGTGGCCTTCCCGGCCCGGTTGTCTCCCCTTGGACGGTCCAATGTTGACCGCTGGGCCCCTGTCTTGCGGTATCGCCGCGGGCGCCTTGGTGCTTTTGGGGACGCCCACGGCACACTGGGACCGCCGAGAAATCGCCATTCTCGGTGCTGGGGCTTGCGCGCGTAGTCCTACGAGGTGAGTCTTACTAACAAGGAACTGGTGCTCGCGGTGGACGCGACCTCGTCTTTCAGGCCCGGCCGGCTAGGCGCTCGCTGTTCGCCAAAACGCGAGCGGTGCGAGGGTCATGTGGCACTCGCCAGCACTCGGCTCGACGGAGGTTGCGATGGAGATCGACAAGAGCCAGATCTTGGACTTCCTTCGCTCCAAGGGGCAGGACGAGAAGGCTCAGCAAGCGGAGCAGGAGCTGCCCGACAGCGTGGACACCGACCAGCACTCCGATCTGCTGGCCAAGTTCGGGGTGAACCCCCAGGACCTTCTCGGCGGCCTCGGAGGGCTCGGCGGCAAGCTCGGCGGCTAGCGCCCGTCGCTGACGCGACCGGGACGCCAGGAGTTTGCGCCTGTGCAGGCATACCTGCCGAGGCTTGGCCGCCTGGTGACAGGTCGGAACCACGGGAA
>JASBSH010000379.1 GCA_030149025.1 Actinomycetales bacterium
ACCGCCACGGGCCCCGGCGGCGCGCCGGTCAGCTCGCCACGGCCCCGGAGCCGTGTCTCCGTCAGCGGCTCGCCGCGGGCCGCGGGGGAGCCGAGCGTCCTGCCCTCGGCCTGGGTGGCGCTCAGAGCACCGGACGGGACGGCGTCGGCGGGTAGCTCGACCCTGGTGAGGTCCTCCGCGGAGAGCACGTATCCGGCCGGTAGGTCACGTGCCGCGACGAGGACCGGTTCGCCCGGTGCCGGGTCGGCAGCGGCCGAGTGCACGGCCAGGCCGCTGGCAGCGGCGAGCAGGACGGCCGCGAGCACTCTGCGGTGCCGACGGACCAGGGTCGCGAGCGCCACACGCGGCCCTCGGCGACCGCCGAACGTGTCCGGCCCGGTGCGCGGGCCTCCCTCCCGCGATCTCACGGCAGCGGGAAGGGCAGCTGCTGACCATCGAGGGCGGAGCGGCACGAACAGTCGTCCCGCGCTGAGCCCGGTTCGGGCAGCACGTCGATCGCCCGTCCGATGACGCCCTTCATCCGCTCCACGTTCCTCGCGAAGACCTCGAGCACCTCGGCGTGGGTGACGCCGGCCTCACCCTCGACGCCCGCGTCGTGGTCCGTCACCAGCGCCACCGCCGTGAAGCACATCGCGAGCTCACGGGCCAGGGCGGCCTCCGGCATCCCGGTCATGCCGACCACGGACCAGCCCGCATCCGCGTGCCAGCGGGACTCTGCCCGGGAGGAGAAGCGGGGGCCGTTGACGACGACGAGCGTGCCGCCGTCCACAGCGGCGGTGCCCTCCGCAAGGGCGGACCGGAGGACGGCGCTGCGCCCGATGGGGCAGTAGGGGTCGGCGAAGTTGACGTGGACCACCTGGCCCACCCGGTTGTAGACGGTGTGCGCCCGCCCCCAGGTGCGGTCCACGACCTGGTCGGGGATCACCAGCGTCCCGGGCCCGAGCTCCCGCTTCAGGGAGCCGACGGCACACGGAGCGAGCACCTGGCGGACCCCGACGGCACGCAACGCACACATGTTGGCGCGGTAGTTGACCTTGTGCGGTGGGAACCGGTGGTCGCTGCCGTGGCGCGGGATGAAGGCGACACGTCGGCGGCCGTACGAGCCGACGACCGGGTCCTCGCTCGGTCGGCCGAAGGGGGTCTCGACGGGCACGACCGTCGGCTCGGACAGGAACGAGTAGAAGCCCGAGCCGCCGATCACACCGACGAGACCGGACGCGTCGCTGGGTTCGGGTGTGTCGATGGGTTCAGGTGTCACGTGGCCGAACGTAGCGAAACCGAGCGGGGTGAGCGGGGACGAGCCTGAACCTGGGGATGACGGCCGCAACTGACCGTGGCTGTGGACGGAGAGTGCCGCAGGAAACCGAGACGGTCAGGCGGCGGAGCCGCTGGTGGCCGGTGCGCTCTTCGTGGCGGTGGAGGTGTCGGACTTCGACGTCGAGGACGAGCCGTTGCTCTCGCTCTTGCCGCCCGAGGCGCTGCTTCCGTCCGACGCGCTGGAGGCGCTGCCGCCGTTCGAGCCGGCCGACCCGCCCGAGCCGTTACGGGAGTCGGTGCGGTAGAACCCCGAGCCCTTGAACACGATCCCGACGCTGTTGAACAGCTTGCGCAGCGTGCCCTCGCACTCCGGGCACACCGTCATGGCAGGGTCGTTGAAGGACTGCTGGATGTCGAAACGGTGCTCGCAGCTGGTGCACGCGTAGGAGTACGTCGGCACAGAAGACCTCCAGGGACTGGCACTCGGATCCTGCGAGTGCCAACTATATCTGCCCACCGGGCATTCCTCCGTCTCGCCAGTCCGCCAGCCGCCCGCTGCGGCTGACGGCGCGCAGCCGTTCCTCCGTGCGGTCCCGGACGGATTCGGGCACCACGAGCAGCAGCTCGTCGCCGTGCCGCAGCACCGTGCGGGGCTCGGGAACCAACGTCTTGTCCCCGCGGACGATCAGGGTGACGTTCGCTCCCACGGGCAGCCGCAGCTCGAACAGCGCCACCCCGCCCAACCTCGAGTCCCGACCGATGGACACGTGCAGGACCTCGGCGCCGATCCGGCCGAGCGGCGAGGACTCCAGCTCCACGTCCTGGGCGCCGTCCCCCTGCACCTTCAGCCATCGGGCGACCGCGGGCAGCGCCGGCGCCTGGACCAGCGTGAACACCACCACGAGCAGGAACACCAGCTCGAACAGGTTCTGCGCGCCGGGCGCCCGAGCGGCGACCGGGATCGTCGCGAGCACGATCGGCACGGCACCCCGAAGCCCCGCCCAGGAGAGGAACACCTGCTGTCGCCACGTGGTGGGGAAGGGCAGCAGCGTCAGGAACACCGACAACGGGCGGGCGACCAGCAGCAGCGCCAGGCCGGTGACCAGGGAGGGTGCGAGGACGTCGTCCAGTGCCTGCAGGTTGACCACGAGACCGAGCAGCACGAACAGCCCGATCTGCCCGAGCCACCCCAGTCCCTCGGCGAAGCCTCGCACCGCGGCGCGGTGTGGCAGCCGCGAGTTGCCGAGGACAAGAGCAGCGACGTAGACCGCCAGGAACCCGCTGGCGTTGGCGACGGACGCCGCGCCGTACGCGAGCAGGCACAGCGCCATCACGGCGATGGGGTAAAGCCCGGACGACGGCAGCGCGATCGCGCGCAGCCGAAGGCCGCCGACGTACCCGATCACGACTCCGACGAGCGCGCCGCCGGCGAGCTCGGCCGCGGCGATCAGCAGGTACCACCACCACGGGCCGGTCGCCTGTCCGGTCATCGCGCCGGTGATGACGACGACGGCGATGACGACCGGCGCGTCGTTGAAGCCCGACTCCGCCTCCAGCAGGGCGGTGAGCCGGCGCGGCAGGGGCACCCGGCGCAGCACCGAGAAGACGGCGGCGGCGTCGGTGGAGGACAGCACCGCCCCGACGAGGAACCCGTACGCCCAGCCGACGTCGAGCAGCCAGTGCACCGCCGCGCCGGTGACGACGATCGAGATGGCGGTGCCCACGGTCGCCAGCGCCGCGGCCGGCGCCACCACGGGACGGATGTGGTTCCACCTGGTGCTGAGACCGCCCTCGGCGAGGATCAGCGCAAGAGCCGCGTACCCGAGCGCGCCGGTCAGCTCGTAGTCCTGCAGACGCACGCCGAGCTGGCTGTTGCCGACGATCACACCGAGCGCGAGATAGATGAGCAGCGACGGCATCCCGGTGCCCACCGCGAGCCGCACCGCTGCCACGGCGAGCAGCACCACCGCGGCGCCGATCAGCACCGCGGCGTTCAGCTCGTCGAGCGTCATCGCCCGAGGTCGAGCGTCATCGGCGGCTCCAGTGGGGTCGTCGGCGGACGAAGTTTAGGCCGTTACCCTCGCCACGTGCGCCGCCTCCGTCTCGTGCTGACCGGTCTCGTCGTCCTCGTGGTCGCGGCTGCGCTCGTGCTGACCATCTCCGTCACGGCGCTGGTGCGTCGCCCCCTGCCCGACTACTCGGGGCGGGTGGAGATCCCCGGTCTCGGCGGCGAGGTCGAGGTGATCCGGGACGACCGCGGCATCCCGCAGATCTACGCGGACAACGCGAGGGACCTCTTCCGGGCACAGGGGTACGTCCAGGCCCAGGACCGGTTCTTCCAGATGGACTTCCGCCGGCGCGTCACCGCCGGGCGGCTCGCGGAGCTGGTCGGCGACGATGAGACCGCGATCCAGGCGGACAAGGTCGTGCGCACCCTGGGCTGGCGCCGGGTCGCCCAGGCTGAGCTGCCGTTGCTCGACCAGTCCACACGGGACTACCTGCAGGCCTACGCCGACGGCGTCAACGACTACATCGCCGAGCGCTCACCGTCGGAGCTGTCGGTGGCGTACACGGTGCTCGGCAGCCAGGTCGACCTCGACCCGATCCAGCCGTGGGACCCGGTCGACTCCCTGGCCTGGCTGAAGGCGATGGCCTGGGACCTGCGGACCAACTACAC
>JASBSH010000388.1 GCA_030149025.1 Actinomycetales bacterium
CGAGGTGCGCTGGCGCTTGTGGTTGATCAGGACGTGCACCCGGTCGGGCCTGTGCTTCCTTGCCGATCTCACACCGAACTCCGCGAGCGCGTCCAAGCCGGTGATGACGCTGTCTTCGCCGCCGTACTTCTGTGCGGCGAGTCGGCGCTCGAACATCGTCGGTGTACCCCGGTGGGCAAGGACTACACCGGGCAGGATGCGCTGCCACGGTCCGTTCACTCCTATGCGGAAGGTGATGGTGGAGCGCGGAATCCCGGTCGCCTGGAGCTCCGCGTGCGTCGCAACCGAAGACCCTGGCTGCAGCAGCTTGGCGAGCTTCGCTTCGTCGATCTTGCACCGTCGTGGCATGGCGGGACGATGCGTCCCACGAAGGCGGCAAGACAAGGCCGATCGGAAATCTGTGGATAAGGGTGCGGGCAGCGCGATCGCCTGTGGACAACTCCGAAGGCCCCGAGTGGGTGGCGTTAGGCCAATCCGCCGTGGGCACAGGGTGGCCCTGCGCCAGTAGGTCCGTCGCAGGGCCACCCTGCGCCAAACTCGGGAGGGGGTTATAGGGAGACGCCCCAGATATCACCGACGACATACCCGACGCCGAACGTGACGACCATCGCCAGCAGCCCGACGCCGACGTTGCGCAGCACGGCGGGCCTCCGCCGAGCATTTCCCAACCTGGAGCTGACCCAGCCCGTCAGCGCCAAAGCCATCGTCACGGTCAGCATCGTGACCGGGACGCGCCAACTCTCCGGCGGCAGCACGATGGCGAGCAGCGGCAGCAGCGCGCCCACGGTGAACGCGAGCATGGAGACCCACGCCGCGTGCCAGGGGCTGGTCAGATCCTCCGGGTCGATACCCAGCTCGACCTCCGCATGCGCGGCGAGGGCGTCGTGCTTGGTCAGGGCGTGCGCCACCTGCTCAGCGAGGTCACGGTCCAGCCCCTTCTGCCGGTAGAGGTGCGTCAGCTCCTGAAGCTCCTGCTTGGGCATGTTCTCGAGCTCCCAGCGCTCGAGGTCGAGCGCCGCCTTCTCGGTGTCCTTCTGGGTGCTCACCGAGACGTACTCACCGCCGGCCATCGACAGCGCGCCGGCCACCAGCCCGGCGAGGCCGGCGATGAACACCGACTGCCGGCTCACCGCGGCGCCCGCCACACCGACCACGAGGCCGGCCGTGGACACAATCCCGTCGTTGGCGCCGAGGACGCCGGCCCGCAGCCAGTTCAGCCTCTCCGACAGGCTGCCGCTGTGCGCCTCGCCGTGATGCCCGGCGGTCGACCTGGTCTGCTGCTCACTCACTGCACACGCACAATTCGTTGCCCTCCGGGTCCGCGAGCACCCACCACCGCGGTGCCTGCTCGTCGGACACCAGCCTGCCACCGGCCGCCAGCACCTGCTCCACCCGCTGCTGCGCCTCATCTTGTGGCACGTTCACGTCCAGATGGATCCGGTTCCGCTCCGTCCGCCGCGGGTCCATCGGCTGGAACCAGACGACCGGGCGCAGACCGGCGGGGTCCTGCAGAACCGGCGTGCCGTCGTCCAGGTGCTTCTCCTCGTACGCCAGACCCGCGCGCCAGAACGGGACGATCGCGGCGGCGTCCACCGCGTCGATCGCGATCTGGACGCTGGACGGCGTCACACCGGTCGAGCGGGCACCGGCACGTGCCGCTTCGGCCGAGATCTGGTGCGCCAGCTCCATGTCCAGCTGTGTCAGGCCGCCGGCCGAGTGAGTGGACAGCACGAAACGCACAGTGCGCCAACGAATGTCGATGTCCGGATGGTGGTTCATCGACTCCGCCGTGTCCGCCACCGTGCCGACCAGCTGCACCGCGGCCGGGAAGTCCGGTGCCTGGTAGCGGGCGTGCAGCGTCCCGCCGAGCCGCCGCCAGTCCGGCAGGTCGGCCAGCTGCCGGGTGATCTCCTCGTCGTCGAGCAGTCGCGTCATGAGGCTCACGCTTGTGCATCACCGACCATTGCGCAACGGGCCGGAGCCCATGCCGGTCCGCATGCGACCCTTACCGGGTGCCGGACGACCTGATCGCAGCTCCCGGCGCCGCCCTGGTGGTCGGCGCCGCCATCGTCGACGACCTCGACCGGCCCACCACCCTGCTCGCCGCCCGGCGCACCGAGCCGCCCCGGCTGGCCGGAGGCTGGGAGCTTCCCGGCGGCAAGGTCGAGCCGGGGGAGGACCCGGTCGTCGCGCTGCACCGGGAGATCCGCGAGGAGCTGGGCGTGCGGGTGCGGCTCGGTGTCGAGCTGATCGCGCCGGGCGGCAACGGCTGGTCATTGCCCCCGGCGCACCGGATGCGGGTGTGGCTCGCCACGGTCACTGACGGGGACGTCGCCCCCCTGGAGGACCACGACGAGCTGCGGCACCTGCCCCTCGAGCAGTGGCAGGACGTCGCGTGGTTACCTGCCGACGTACCCGTCGTCCGCGCTGTGGTGCGGCTCTACCGCCCGGGCCAGGGCTTCTAGCGGTCCCGGATGACGGTGATCTGCACGGATGCCGAAAGCTTGACCCCGAAGACCTCGTTCAACCCGCCGTTGATCTGCAGGGCGCCGAGTCCGAGGGATGTGCCCGAACCGAAAGCGTTGCGAAGATGGCCAGCACGTCGATGGCCCGGGTCGCGCCGTGTCGGCCCTGACCCCCCTGCCGAGCAGCGGCACGAAGGCAGCGCTGAAGCCACCCTCCCTGCCCTTGGGGTAGGGCGAGTACGCAACGGCGAGTCCGACGACGGCGCCGCTTGCGCGGGGGAGTCTGCCGGCTCGTCGTGCCGGTGCTCGTGCTCCGATCGCTGGCCATGGCTTCCGCTCGATGACTGAGGGACAACCGAGCCACTCCTGCACCCGCCGGCACAAATCGCAGACCGCAGAATCCGCGGATCGCAGAATCCGCGGATCACAGGTCGGGGCGCGGCGACCCGTACCATGGACCGTCAACCCCCTCGACGGAACAGGCGATCACGCATGTCCACCCGCACCCGCGACGACGTCCGAAACGTGGCGATCGTCGCCCACGTCGACCATGGCAAGACCACGCTCGTCGACGCGATGCTCTGGCAGTCCGGAGCATTCGGTGAGCACCAGCACGTCGACGAGCGCGCCATGGACTCCGGCGAGCTGGAGCGGGAGAAGGGCATCACCATCCTCGCCAAGAACACCGGTGTGCACTACCGCGGGCCGTCCGTCCCGGAGGGGTACGAGAACGGCGTGACGATCAACATCGTGGACACGCCCGGGCACGCCGACTTCGGCGGCGAGGTCGAACGGGCGCTGTCGATGGTGGACGGCGTGTGCCTGCTCATCGACGCCAGCGAGGGTCCGCTGCCCCAGACCAGGTTCGTGCTGCGCAAGGCGCTCGCGGCCCGGCTGCCGGTCGTGCTCGTCGTCAACAAGGTGGACCGTGCCGACGCTCGCATCGCCGAGGTGGTCGACGAGACGTACGAGCTGTTCATGGACCTGGACGCGACCGAGGACCAGATCGAGTTCCCGATCGTCTACGCCTCGGCGCGCGCCGGACGGGCCTCGCTCGAGCGTCCCAAGGACGGCGAGATGCCGGACAGCCCCAACCTCGAGCCGCTGTTCCGGACGATCCTGCAGACCGTGCCCGCCCCGGTCTACGACGACGAGGCGCCGTTGCAGGCCCACGTGACGAACCTCGACGCCTCCCCGTTCCTCGGCCGGCTGGCCCTGTGCCGCATCCACCAGGGCACCCTCCGCAAGGGCGAGCAGGTCATGTGGTGCCGGGCGGACGGGTCGCGGCAGCGCGTGAAGATCACCGAGCTGCTGATGACGGAGGCGCTCGAGCGGGTACCCGCGGCGGAGGCTGGACCCGGGGACATCGTCGCCATCGCCGGCATCCCCGAGATCACCATCGGCGAGACGCTCGCCGACGTCGACGACCCGCGGCCGCTGCCCCTGATCACCGTTGACGAGCCGGCGATCTCGATGACGATCGGGACGAACACCTCCCCCATGGCCGGGCGCACCAAGGGCGCCAAGGTCACCGCTCGCCTCGTCAAGGACCGGCTCGACCGTGAGCTGATCGGCAACGTGTCGCTGCGGGTGCTGCCCACCGAGCGCCCGGACGCCTGGGAGGTGCAGGGTCGCGGGGAGCTAGCGCTCGCGATCCTGGTCGAGCAGATGCGTCGCGAGGGTTTCGAGCTCACCGTCGGCAAGCCCCAGGTCGTCACGCGCCTGATCGACGGCTCCATCCACGAACCGGTCGAACGGCTCACGATCGACGCGCCCGAGGAGTACCTCGGCACCATCACCCAGCTGCTCGCCGTCCGGAAGGGTCGGATGGAGCAGATGACGAACCATGGCACCGGTTGGGTCCGGATGGAGTTCCTTGTCCCGTCACGCGGGCTCATCGGCTTCCGGACCGAGTTCCTCACCGAGACAAGGGGAACCGGCATCGCCCACCACGTGTTCGAGGGCTATGAGCCGTGGTTCGGCGAGCTCCGCACGCGTCCGTCCGGGTCGCTCGTCGCCGACCGTGCCGGTGCCGCCACCGGCTACGCGATCACCAACCTGCAGGAGCGCGGCACGCTCTTCGTCGGCCCCGGCACCGAGGTGTACGAGGGCATGGTCGTGGGAGAGAACTCCCGTGCCGACGACATGGACGTGAACATCACCAAGGAGAAGAAGCTCACCAACATCCGCTCGTCCACCGCCGACGAGCTCGAGCGCCTGGTCCCGCCGCGCATCCTGTCGCTGGAGCAGTCCCTGGAGTTCTGCCGCGAGGACGAGTGCGTCGAGGTGACGGCGGACGCCGTCCGGATCCGCAAGGTGACCCTGGGCGCGACGGAGCGCGAGAAGCAGCGCGGGCGCGCGCGCCGTCCCTCGTAGTCCTTCGGCCAAGCGGTGGGCACAGATCGGTAGCGTTTCCGGGATGACAATGACACCGGACGAGGAGCAGCCCAAGGGCCCGACCGGGCCGGCAACGTCGGCCGAGCAGGCGGTCCTGGACGCCGCGCAGGACATCGTCGAGGAGGCCGCCGGCAGCGAGCCGCTCGCCCAGGCCGAGCCTGCCATGGACGCACTCGACAACCCCCGGCGGCTGCTGCTGGTGCACGCGCACCCGGACGACGAGACGATCCAGAACGGCGCCACGATGGCCCACTACGCGGCCAACGGCGCAGCCGTGACGCTGGTGACGTGCACGCGAGGCGAGCTCGGTGAGGTGATCCCGCCCGACCTCGCCCACCTCGAGGGGGACGGCGACGCGCTCGCCGAGGTCCGCACCGCCGAGCTCGCGGCGGCGATGGAGGCGCTCGGCGTCAGCGACCACCGCTTCCTGGGGTCGGACGCGGGCGCGACCTTCCACGACTCGGGGATGGTCTACGACGACGAGGGCCGAGCGGTCGCGCCTCCGGACATGCACTCGGGTGCCTTCGCACACGTGCCGGTCGACGAGGCAGCGGCGCATCTGGTCCGCGTGCTGCGGCAGGTCCGGCCGCAGGTGCTGATCACCTACGACCCGGACGGCGGCTACGGCCATCCCGACCACGTGCAGGCGCACCGGGTGGCGATGCGGGCCGTCGAGCTGGCCGCTGACGCCGGCTACGGCGCGGGGGAGCCGTGGCACGTGTCCAAGGTGTACTGGACGGCGGCGCCCGCGGAGCAGGCGGTGGAGTGGCTGCGCGAGGCGAAGCGGGCAGGGGTGCAGAGCCTCGATCCGGAGGGACCTTTGCCCTCGGTGATGGTGCCGTCCTCGCAGATCTCGGCGGTGGTCGAGGCCGACGAGCAGCTGCCGGCGAAGGTGGCCGCGCTCCGAGCCCACGCCACCCAGGTCGTCGTCCACGAGAAGACGATGTCCCTCAGCAACGGCATGCACTCACCGCTGACCGGCACCGAGTACTACCGGCTGGCCCTGGGCAAGCGCGGCGCGGCTGACGGTGAGCTCGAGACCGACCTGTTCGTCGGAATCCCCTCCGCCTGAGCCCACCACCTGAACCTCCGCCTGAGCCCACCACCTGAGCCCACCACCTGAGCCCACCACCTGAGCCACCACCGGCATCTTCGGCGACGTTCTGCAGACGCCCCCGTGCTCAGCGGGCCCGAATCGACCTGCAGAACGTCGCTCAAGTTTGTCTCTGGGGGGCCTCCATGGTGGTGATCATGAAAAGCCCGTTCACTGCCTGAACCGGGATTTCATGATCAGCGAGGGAGTGGTCCCCCCTGCTCACCGAACGTCATCCGCCCCGCAAACCGGGAGAAAGACGTTGCTCCGTTCGGGTGATCCGCAGGCGGCGCGGGCGGGCTCACGCTGTGATGAGGGTTGGCGGGGTGCCGGCCGGGGAACCCCTGGGGTGAACCGCCAGGAAGGGAGTCCCTGTGCCCGCAGCCAGCCCGGCACCGCCGGACAGCGCCAGCCGGACCGGCACCGTGGCGCCGGCCGGCAGCAAGCGCACCAGCCACTCGACTCGCCGTGACTTCGCCGACGTCGGTCGCGCCCGCGAGCGCAGCCGCCAGCACAGGCTCGCGCGCGTGGCCCTGGTGCTGGCGCCTGTCGCCGCGTTCCTGTGGGTCCGGCTCCTGGCCGGCGACCCGGTGGGCATGCCGACCTTCCCCGCGGTCGAGCCGCTCTACCTGATGGCCGGCTTGTTCTTCGTGGTGCTGATCGTGGTGCTGCTCGGTACCACCGTCGTGGCCGGGCGGTCCCCGCACGTGGTCTACCGGCCGGAGCAGATCGACGTCGGCCTGGACGACGTGAAGGGGCTCGCCCCGGTCAAGGAGGACGTCACCCGATCCCTCGACCTGTTCCTCGCCGGGCGCACCTTCAGGCGGGAGATGGGCGGGACGCCGCGACGCGGTTTGCTCTTCGAAGGCGCGCCCGGGACCGGCAAGACGCACATGGCCAAGGCGATGGCGGCTGAGGCCGGCGTGCCGTTCCTGTTCGTGTCGGGCACGTCGTTCCAGTCGATGTACTACGGCGCGACAGCCCGGAAGATCCGCTCGTACTTCAAGGCGCTGCGAAAGGCCGCACGCACTGAGGGCGGCGCCATCGGCTTCATCGAGGAGATCGACGCGATCGCCACCGTCCGCGGCGGCATGAGCGCCACACCCACCCCCACCGGCTTGGCCCCCACGCGAGCCGAGGTCGTGAGCTGCGGTGGACTGGAAGGGCTTCCGGCTCTGGCGACCCACCGCGCGGCCGGACCCGGCCGCGGGAGCCTGGTGTCGGCGTCCATCACCTCCGAAGGCGTCGGGGGAGTGGTGAACGAGCTCCTCGTGCAGATGCAGTCGTTCGACGAGCCCACCGGCTGGCAGAAGGTGCAGAGCAGGGCGACCGACGTCGTCAACCTGTTCCTGCCCGCGCACCGGCAGGTGCCGCGGCCCCGGCCCGAACCGGTCGACGTCCTGCTGATCGCCGCGACGAACCGGGCCGACAACCTCGACCCCGCGCTGCTGCGCCCCGGCCGGTTCGACCGGCGGCTCACGTTCGACCTGCCGGACAAGACCGGCCGGCGGGAGATCATCGACCACTTCCTCGCCCGCAAGGCGCACGAGCCGGAGCTGGACGACGACGAGCGGCGCGACGCGCTCGCCGGCGTCACGCAGGGGTACAGCCCGGTGATGATCGAGCACCTCATGGACGAGGCCCTGGTCAACGCGGTCCGGCGCGGGGCGGCCGCGATGAGCTGGCGCGACCTGGAGCAGGCGAGGCTGGTCGTCGAGGTGGGGCTCGGCCAGCCCGTCGGCTACACCGACCACGAGAAGCGGCTGATCGCCACGCACGAGGCGGGCCACGCCACCATCGCGCACCTCGTGGCACCGCACCGGCGGCTGGAGATCCTCACGATCGTCAAGCGCGCCAGCGCGCTGGGTCTGCTGGCGCACGGCGACGCGGACGACGTGTACACCCGTTCGCGGTCCGAGCTCGCCGACCTGATCAAGATCGCGTTCGGTGGGCAGGTGGCCGAGGAGCTGTTCTTCGGCGACGTGTCGACCGGGCCCGGCGGGGACCTGCAGTACGCGACCGGCGTGGCGGCGCAGATGGTCGGCGCCGCCGGCATGTGCGACACGCTGATCTCGTTCGCCGCCGTGCAGGGCAGCGCCCTGTCCGGCAACGACCTCGTCGGGCGGGTGCTCGGGGACTCCGACGGCCGGCGGATGGTCGAGGAGCTGCTGCGCGAGCAGAAGGAGCACGTGCGCCGTCTCATGGGTGCCAACCGGCATCTGGTCGAGGCGCTACGTGACGCCCTGCTCGAGCTGCACGAGCTGATCGGGCACGAGATCACCGACGTGCTGGCCGCCGCGGGTCCGGCGCATCCGGCCCCGCCGCTCCAGAGCACCGCCGTGGGGGCTTCGACGCCGCAGACGATCGAGACGCCGCAGACGATCGATCTGGTGGCGCTCGAGCGTGATGTCCAGCAGGGCGCCACGAAGGGCGCGAATCCACCACGAACGTAGTCTGTCGGGGTGATGGAGGAGCCCCGATGAGCACGGCCGCCGCAGATTCCGCCGGTGACTTCGCCGTCCCACAGGTGGAGATCGGGGCGTTTCGCCGCGCGGTCGGACGGTTCACCACCGGGGTCTGCGTCGTCACCACGTTCGCCGGCCGGCACGATCACGCCATGACGGCAAACGCGTTCACCTCGGTGTCGCTCGACCCGCTGCTCGTGCTCGTGTGCGTCGAGCAGGACGCACGCTTTCATGAGGCGGTCGTCGAGTCGGGGATCTGGGGGGTCAGCATCCTCGACGTGACGGGCCGCGGTGACGCCGAGTGGCTCGCCAGCCCGGGACGGCCCCTGATCGGCCAGCTGGACACCGTCGCCCATCACCGCGGCGACGTGACCGGCGTGGCGCTGCTCGACCGCTCCGTCGCCACCCTCGAGTGCGTGACGGAGAACGTGTTCCCCGGAGGGGACCACAGCATCGTGCTGGGACGGGTAGTGGCCGTGGAGCTGCCGACGGACGGGCCGGGCCCGTTGATCTACCACCGAAGCGGCTACCGCAGCCTGCAGTGATGCGTCGCTGACTCCTCGGCGCGGACCCGGTCATGATGATCAGCCTGCGCGGATCACGCCCACTCCGCCCATAGGATGGCCCCGATCGGGGGCGGGACCTCTCGCCGGCTCGGGAGGGATCTTCGTCATGGGTGCGTACCAGACACGCGTGGGCAGCAGGCGGTGGCCGTGGGCGGTCGGCGCGGTGCTCGCGCTGCTCATCGTCGGCTACGCCGCGGCGGCGTGGGCGGTCAGCGACCGCGTCCCGGCGGGGGTGACGATCGGCGGTGTGGAGATCGGCGGTCAGTCCCGCGACCGCGCCGTCGCCACCTTGCAACAGCGCCTCGGGCCTATGCTGGCTGAGCCGGTGGCCGTCACAGCCGGGGGGAAGACGGCGCAGCTCGACCCCGTCGAGGCGGGTCTGGCGCTCGACATCCCGGCCACCGTCGACGGCCTGGTGGGCTTCACCCTCAACCCCGTCGCGCTGTGGCGGCACCTGTCGCCGGGGGGCGACGCCGACGTCGCGGTCATCGCGGACGACGGCAAGCTGCGCGCCGGCGTCGCCGCGCTGGCCGAGGACGTCGACCGGAAGCCCGTGGAGGGAGCCGTCACGTTCGCTGACGGCAGGGCGTCAGCCTCACGGGCCGCTGCCGGTGAGCAGATCGACCAGGGCGCTGCGGTGGAGGAGCTCAAGGCGAAGTGGCCCTCGCCGTCCCCGATCGCACTGCCGGTGAAGGTGACCCAGCCGCAGATCGACTCCGACGCCGTCTCCAGGGCCATGAGCTCCTTCGCGGTCCCCGCGACCGCAGGACCGCTCGTCGTCGAGGTCGGCGACAAGCGCACCGAGCTCCCGCCGGCGACGGTCACGCCCGCCCTTGCCATGGAACCGAAGGACGGCGAGCTCCTCCCCGTCGTGGACGGCGAAGTGCTGAAGGCGGCCTTGCTGAAGGCGAACCCTGAGCTCGGCACCGAGCCACAGGACGCCCGGATCGAGCTGTCCGGTGGCAGGCCGGTTGTCGTACCGGGCAAGAACGGTGTGAGCATCGATGCGGAGGCCCTGGCCGCACAGGTGACGAAGGCGTTGCCGACCCCTTCGCGAACCGCCACGCTCGACGTGGCGGTGGTCGAACCCGAGCTCACCACCGCCGAGGCCGAGAAGCTGGGCGTGAAGGAGAAGATCTCGGAGTTCTCCTCCACGTTGACCGCGAATGCCGCCCGGACGGAGAACCTCCGCATCGCCGCACGGACCATCAACGGCACGCTGCTGCTGCCGGGGGAGACCTTCAGCCTCAACGGCGTCCTCGGTGAGCGGACCCCGGACAAGGGGTACAACAAGGCCGGCACGATCTCCGGGGGGCGGATCGTCGACAGCTACGGCGGCGGCGTCTCCCAGATGGCGACGACGATGTTCAACGGCATGTTCTTCGCCGGGCTGCAGGATGTGTTCCACAAACCGCACTCGCTGTACATCTCCCGCTACCCCGAGGGCCGCGAGGCCACCGTCAACTGGCCGGACCTGGACCTGAAGTTCAAGAACGACAGCGAGTACGGCGTCCTGATCGAGACGTGGGTCTCCGGCGGGCAGGTGCACACCAGGTTCTGGGGCACCAAGGTGTGGGACATCACGGCCAGCAAGGGACCCCGGCGCAACTTCAGGCAGCCGAAGACGATCATCGACACCTCCCCGCGGTGCACACCGCAGAGCGGCCAGCAGGGGTTCGACGTCAACGTGACGCGCACCTTCTCCAAGGGCGGCAAGGTCGTGAAGCGCGAGACGTTCAACACCAGCTACAGCGCCCAGAACCAGGTGATCTGCAAGAAGCCGGAGCCGACGGCGACGAAGACGACCAGCCCCGCCACAAGCTCGGCCCCGGCGGCGACTGCGACCCCCTGACCACCCCCCATCCGCCGGTGATCATGAAATCCCGGTTCGCAGGCCGGCGTGGATGCAGCCGTGGATGCAGGAAAAGCGCGTCCTGACAACCACTTTCCTGCATCCACGGCTGCACCCACGGCCTCTCTGTCAGTCCGCCTGCCGAGTCGGGCTGGGGGAGCAGGGGAACCCCCACTCGGCCTGCCGTCAGCGCGGCGTCAGGTAGTGGTACGCGTGGTGGTTGGTGAACCCCATCGACTCGTACAACGTCCGGGCGGGCGTGTTGTCGGTCATGACCTGCAGGTAGGCGAAGCGGGCGCCGTCCGTCCGGCCGCGGGCCAGCAGCGCGGCGAGCACCGCCCTGCCCAGCCCACGTCGCTGCTGGTCGGCCGCCACCTGCATCGCCGCGACGCCCGCCCAGCCCGCGGCGACGGCCAGGCGGCCCACGGCGACGGTGCGACCTCGGGTACGGATCAAGGTGAACACCTGGTGCGGCGCGGCCGTCATCACCTCGCGTGCCACCGGCGGCAGCGCCGCGCCGTGGTACTCGTACAGGCCGAGCCACGCGTCGTCCGGCTCTGACGCCTCGACCAGCTCATAGCCCGGCGGGAGGTCGACGTCCGGCACCCCGGCGCGCAGGTCGGCGGTCATGAACAACGTGGGCTCGTCGACCGACCAGCCGCGCGCGACGATCGCGGCCAGCAGGTCACGCGAGGACGTATCCGGCCAGCGCCGGTCACCTTCGAGCGGGACGGCGACCTGGATGGACGCCGGCAGCTCGCGTCGGGCGTAGAACTCCCGGACGGCGTCCAGCGCCTCGTCCAGCGGCAGGCCCGGGTCACCGGCCGCCAGGGCCGAGTTCGCGCGCCGGGTGAAACCGCCCGCCGCCCGCAGCAGCCAGCCACCGAGCCGCTCGGTCTCCAGCCCGGGCCAGCCGAGCGTCGCCACGCGCTCCACCGCCTCCGGGGCCGACGCCGGGGTGACGGTCCTGGCCGGCACGGTCTTGGCCGCCACGAGAGCCGCGGCCGGGACGAAGACTGCGGGTGCGGCGTCCGGCTGAACGGTGACGCCGTCGGCAAGGGCGGCAGTCAGCTCGCCCACCACGTCGGTCGCGCGCCCGTCGCCCAGCCGGTACCGGACGACGACACGGGTCCCGACGTCCGACGGACTGATCCGGATCATCTCCGCACCATCGGTTTCTGCGACCCTCCTGCACACCGGACGGCTGACTCCGCGATACTAGAGGCGACGGCCGCAGGACCCGCCCGCACGGGCCGCAAGGAGGCACTTCCAGTGACGTACGTGATCGCACAGCCGTGTGTCGACCTCAAGGACAAGGCGTGCATCGAGGAGTGTCCGGTCGACTGCATCTACGAGGGGGAGCGCTCCCTCTACATCCACCCCGACGAGTGCGTCGACTGCGGTGCCTGTGAGCCGGTCTGCCCGGTCGAGGCGATCTACTACGAGGACGACGTCCCGGAGCAGTGGGCCGACTACTACAAGGCGAACGTCGAGTTCTTCGACGACCTCGGCTCGCCCGGTGGCGCGGCGAAGCTCGGCCTGATCCCCAAGGACCACCCGATCGTGGCCGCCCTGCCGCCGCAGGAGCACGACCACTGACCACCCCGGCGGTGGCGGCGTCCGGGGCGGGCGAGGAGGAGCAGCGGCCCGCCCGGCTCGCGCTGCCCGACTTCCCGTGGGACTCGCTCGTCCCGTACGCGCAGACCGCGCGGGCGCACCCGGGCGGCATCGTCGACCTCTCAGTCGGCACACCGGTCGACCCCACGCCCGCGGTGGTGCAGCAGGCGCTCGCCGACGCAGCAGACGCGCCGGGGTACCCGCAGACGTACGGCACGGCCGAGCTGCGGCAGGCGGTCGCGGACTGGTTCGCGCGCCGGCGGGGTGTGCCGGACGTCGACCCGGCCGGGGTGCTGCCGACGATCGGCTCCAAGGAGCTCGTCGCCTGGCTGCCCACGCTGCTCGGCCTGCGGCCCGGCGACCGCGTCGTCATCCCCCCGGTCGCCTACCCCACCTACGACGTCGGTGCGCGGCTCGCCGGAGCGACGCCTGTCGTGGCGGAGAACTTCACCTCGCTCGGGCCCACCGGCGGGCAGCTGGTGTGGGTCAACTCGCCGTCCAACCCGACGGGCAAGGTGCTCGGCGTCGGGCACCTGCGGAAGGTCGTCGCCTGGGCGCGGTCCCGTGGCGCGGTGGTGGCGAGCGACGAGTGCTACGCCGAGCTTGGTTGGGCGACGGACGACGTGCCGAGCATCCTCGACCCCCGTGTCACCGACGGCTCGCACGAGGGGCTGCTCGCGGTGTACTCGCTGAGCAAGCAGTCCAGCATGGCTGGCTACCGGGCGGCTTTCGTTGCAGGTGACCCCGCCCTCGTGCAGCAGTTGCTGGAGGTCCGCAGGCACGCCGGGATGATCATGCCGGCTCCGGTCCAGGCTGCGATGACGGCAGCGCTTTGCGATGACGACCACGTGGAGGCGCAACGGGAGTCGTATCGCCGGCGCCGCGCCGTCCTGCTGCCCGCTCTCGAGGCCGCGGGTCTTCGGGTGGACGACTCCGAGGCCGGGTTGTACCTGTGGACGACCGCCGACGAGGACTGCTGGACGACCGTCGGCCGGCTTGCGCAGCGCGGCGTCCTGGTCGCTCCGGGTGCCTTCTACGGCGAGGCGGGACGCCGGCACGTGCGTGTCGCTCTCACCGCCACCGACGAGCGGGTGGCGGCCGCGGCCGAACGCCTCCGAGGGGGTACCTGAGGGCCGGTAAGGGGGGCACGCGGTTGGCGGCTGTGAAGGAGCGAGCGGTAGCGTCGACGCGGTCAAGAAGGACCTGACGCCGCCCCACCTGGGCGAGTGGAGAAGAATCCGAGCCATCACCGTGGCTGAACTGTGGACGCGAGGAGACGACGTGAGCGAGACCGTCAAGGCCGACGAGAACGTGACCAACGGCGACGCGGGAGCGCTTCAGCTGGCGTATCCCGGTGGCACCCTCGACCTTTCCCGCGTCCCCGCCACCGACGGCAACGACGGCGTGGACATCTCCCAGCTGCTCAAGACGACGGAGCTGGTCACCCTCGACCCCGGCTTCGTGAACACAGCCTCCTGCCAGTCGGCGATCACCTACATCGACGGGGACGCCGGTATCCTCCGCTACCGCGGCTACCCGATCGAGCAGCTGGCCGAGAAGTCCACCTTCCTCGAGGTGAGCTACCTGCTGATCTACGGCTAGCTGCCGACGGCCGCGCAGCTGGAGGACTTCGAGGCCCGCGTCCGTCGGCACACGATGCTTCACGAGGACCTGCGCGCCTTCTTCCAGGGTTTCCCGCGGGACGCGCACCCGATGCCCGTCCTGTCGTCCGCGGTGTCGGCGCTGTCGACCTTCTACCAGGACAGCCTGAACCCCTTCGACTCCGAGCACGTCGAGATCTCGACGGTGCGGCTGCTCGCCAAGCTCCCGACGATCGCGGCGTACGCGTACAAGAAGAGCGCCGGTCAGCCGTTCCTGTACCCGGACAACTCTCTCGGCCTCGTCGAGAACTTCCTGCGGATGACGTTCGGCCTGCCCGCCGAACCGTACGAAGTGGACCCGGCGACCGCCAAGGCGCTCGATCTGCTGTTCATCCTGCACGCGGACCACGAGCAGAACTGCTCGACCTCGACGGTCCGCATGGTGGGTTCCTCGCAGGCGAACCTCTTCGCCTCGATCTCGGCCGGCATCAACGCCCTGTTCGGGCCGCTGCACGGCGGTGCGAACCAGGCGGTGCTCGAGATGCTCGACTCGATCCAGGCCAGCGGTGACGACGTCGACACCTTCATGGAGCGGGTGAAGAACAAGGAGAAGGGCGTACGCCTGATGGGTTTCGGCCACCGGGTGTACAAGAACTACGACCCGAGGGCCGCGATCGTGAAGAAGACCGCGGACCAGGTGATCTCGGCGATGGGCAAGGGCGACGAGCAGCTCGACATGGCCATGCGCCTGGAGGAGATCGCGCTCAACGACGACTACTTCATCGAGCGCAAGCTCTACCCGAACGTCGACTTCTACACCGGCCTCATCTACAAGGCGATGGGCTTTCCGGTGAAGATGTTCACCGTCCTGTTCGCGCTCGGCCGGCTCCCCGGCTGGATCGCCCAGTGGCGCGAGATGATCAACGATCCGCAGACGAAGATCGGCCGACCGCGGCAGGTGTACACCGGCGCGACCGAGCGCGCCTACGTGGCGCTCGACCAGCGCTGAGCCCGCCGCCGCAAGGCGGTCCCAGGCACCGCCTTGCGTTGGTAGGGGGGCGGCTTTGCTCGCGAGGCCGCCACCTGCCAACGCATCGCGAGCGATGGGGGCCGCGATCTGCAGAACTACAAGATCACGGCCCAGGGGTGGACCATCCACCGCACGGTGGTGCGGTTACGGGTTCGCCACCTCGATGACGACGCGCCCCGGCTGCCCGGAGCCGGCCTGCCCACGGCTCGCATCGGCCGGTAGCTCCGTCCACCCGTCACCCGGCTTGTCGCGCCGCCACATCTTCCCGTCGGACTCCACCCTGACGATGTCGTACTTCGCGGCGGACGCCACCGCCCACTGCGCCACCGCCCACGCCTGTCGCCGACCGACCGCGCCCTCGCCCGCGGTGACGAGCAGCTGCGCCGGCCCTGCACTACTCCGACGCATCGGGCCCATCTCGCGCTCCAGGGCGGCTCCGACCTCTGCGGCTCGGGGCAGCAGGCCGTCCGGCCCGGGCTTCTGCGGCTCGGCGTCCTTGACCGGGCGAAGACGGCAGTCCAGCGCCGCGGGGGACCATCCGGTCAGTGCCGAGGCGAACACGCGGCCCTGAGCCTCCCGACGCGCGACGGCCTCGGGGAAGGCGCTTCGCTGAACCCGGTGGGACGCCTCGGTGATCTCCATCGACTCGTACCCCTTGACCTTCACCAGCACGTCGTAGAAGGCGTTGGTGGCGTAGATGGGGTCCATGATCTGCTCGACGGTGCCCCACCCTTGGGAGGGTCGCTGCTGGAACAGGCCGACGGAGTCCCGGTCGCCGTAGTCGATGTTGCGCAGCTTCGACTCCTGGATCGCCGTCGCGATCCCGATCGTCGCAGCACGCGCCGGCAGCCCTCGCCGGACCGCGACCGCCGCGATGAGCGCGGCGTTCGACGCCTGTTCGGGATCCAGCTCCTGGCTCTCCCCGGCCGCCGCGGCGGTGCATCGCTCCGTCACCACGACGGGCCCCTTGACGGCCTGGACGGCGACTACACCGGCTCCGACGAGCACCGCCAGTCCGGCGATGCTCACCACTGCGGCACGCACTCGCCGCCCGGTTCGAGGGGGGCGCATCAGTTGGCGTGCAGGGCGGCGTTGAGCTCGACGGCCTTGCCTTCCCGTGCCAGAGCCTCCACCGCTCCCGTCATGGAGTTGCGGCGGAAGAGCAGGCCTGAGGCCCCGGACAGCTCTGCCGCCTTCACCGCACGGGGTTCGGCGCCGTCGGCGGTCCCGGGCCGTCCCTGCACGCCGACCAGGGTCACCTTCGTCCCGGCCGTGACGTAGCAGCCGGCTTCGACGACGCAGTCGTCGCCCAGGCTGATGCCGATACCGGAGTTGGCCCCGAGCAGGCACCGTTCGCCGACGGAGATCACCTCTGCGCCACCGCCGGACAGCGTCCCCATGATGGACGCGCCACCGCCGACGTCGGAGCCGTCGCCGACGACCACGCCGGCGGAGATCCGGCCCTCGACCATGGAGGCTCCGAGGGTGCCGGCGTTGAAGTTCACGAAGCCCTCGTGCATGACGGTGGTCCCCGGTGCCAGGTGGGCTCCGAGCCGGACGCGGTCGGCGTCGGCGATGCGCACACCGTTCGGGAGGACGTAGTCCGTCATGCGGGGGAACTTGTCGACGCCGAACACCTGGACGCGCTGGCCGTGCCGGTGCCCCATCAGCCGCATCCGGGTCTCCTCGAACCCCTCCACGGGACAGGGACCGGCGCTGGTCCACACCACGTTGGCGAGGGTGGTGAAGATGCCGTCGAGGTTGAGCCCGTGCGGTTGCACGAGCCGGTGCGACAGCAGGTGCAGCCGAAGGTAGGCGTCCTTCGCGTCTGCAGGGGCGGCGTCCAGGTCGATCTGCGTCAGCACCATCTCCATCCGGACGCGCCGAGCCGGGTCCTCCCCCTCGCCGGCGGCAAGCCGCGCCGGGCCGCTGTGGGGCACCGCGCTGCCGGGAGCGTCACCGAGCCTCGGCTGCGGGTACCAGGTGTCGAGCACCGTCCCGTCGGCGGCGAAGGTGGCGAGCCC